>JAYRRV010000087.1:0-2455 GCA_041909955.1 Candidatus Altimarinota bacterium | reverse complement strand
CGACAAACTTGATGTTTGAATCCGAGTACTGGCTCATTCGGATTTGGTCGAATGCCCTGCTTAAAAACGCGGCAAACGTGGACATGAATGGAATTTTTCCTCGTCGGGAAAGTCCAAGCGCCACACCGGCCATGTTCTGTTCTGCGATGTACATTTCAAAGAAGTGGTCGGGATATTTTTTCTTGAAAATTTCCGCGTAGGTTGAATTCCCCACTTCTGCATCAATCACTACCGTATTCGGGTAGTCGCCGAATATCCTGGTAACTGCATTACCGTATGCGCGGCGGGTAGCCACCGGCTTTGTTTTGTCATAGACCGTAAATGGCATTTTTTCGCCTTTCGGTTCCGCTGGTTTCAGGTCCTCCGGTTTGGCGATCTCTCCGCGGAGTCCGGTGTCGACCGGGCCGATTTCCGCAAGAGCTTTCTGAAGATCTTCTTCCCCAAGGGCTTTGCCGTGCCAGTTTTCTTTTCCCTCAAGGAAGGAAACCCCTCTGCCTTTGAAGGTTCTTGCGATGATCATCACGGGTTTATCCTTCACAGTGAGAGCTTTATTGTAGGCCGCGAAAACCTGCTCCAGATTATGACCGTCAATAACGATCGTTTCCCAACCGAAGGCCTTTACGCGTTCCTCGTAGACTTTGGTGTCATGGCCGTACATGGTTTCACCGCGCTGTCCGAGTGCGTTCACGTCCATGATGCCGATGAGATTGTCCAGTTTATAAAACGAACCGATCTCCATCGCTTCCCATTGTGAACCTTCGGCCATTTCACTGTCACCCAACAGGACAAAGGTTTTGTAGGGGAGCTTATCGAGAAATTTCGCGTTCATCGCCATTCCCACGCCGACGGAAAGGCCCTGGCCCAGAGATCCGGTTGCGGCTTCCGTGTGTGGGAAAGCCGGGGTCGGATGACCCTCAAGACGGCTACCGAACTTTCGCAGGGTTTTCATCTCTTCCTCCGTCACTTCTCCAGCCGCTGCGTAGAGGGAATAAAAGAGCGGCGATGCGTGACCTTTGGAAAAAATCAGACGGTCATTGTTCGGGTGGTTCGGGTCTTTCAGGTCATAACGAAGAAAACCCGCGAAAAAAAGTACGGCCATGAGTTCCGTCGCCGACATTGATGAGGTAGGATGACCGGATCCGGCCCGTGAAGTGGAAACCAGTGAATAGTATCGAATCAGCCCGCAGAGCCGCTCGAGTTTTTTTTGGTCAAAAACCGGCATTGCAATCGAATAAAACAAATAGAAGCTGGCAACAATGTAGCATTAAACTTTGTGTTTCACCAAGAACAATTACAGTCCTGTTTGCGGCCCCAAACCGCCCTTGGCATAGGTGTACAGTCTTGATTTTTTCCAGCCTTCAATGATCGGAGTCACGAATTTCCATGAAGCCATAACTTCCTCCGTGCTCGTGAAGTATGTCTGGTCTCCGTTAATGCAGTCGAAAAGAACCCGTTCGTAGGCGTCGACGGTTTGTTCTCCGGTCCCTGACTCGTTGTAGGCGAATGAAAGTTCCCGGGGCTCAAGGGCAGTGACCAGGCCAGGTTTTTTTGCCCAAAACCTTATGGAAATTCCTTCCCGCGGTTGAATATTAAAGGAGATTACGTTCTGAAAATCACACCCTCCCTGAGTGGGACACAGATAGGAACCGGATTCCTTGAGGAACACCAGAATTTCCGCCCTGCTTTCTTTCATGGCCTTTCCGCTCTCAAGATAGAACGGCACACCTTTCCATCGTTTATTCTCAACGAAGGCCCGTATCCTGAAGTACGTTTCTGTTTTTGAATTTTTCGCCACGGACGGCTCCCTTGTATAGCCCGCGTATTGTGCCCGAACGGTGCTGTCCTTCACGTCGCTCCCTTCGATCGTCCGGAGCGATTTCATGACCTTGCACCGTTCCGAACGGATGGCTCCCGTTTCGAGACTCAGTGGGTTTTCCATGGCAATGAGCGCCAGCATTCGCAGCATGTGATTCTGCCCCACGTCCCTAAGTGCGCCGATATTGTCGTAAAACGCCCCTCTCCCTTCAAGATCGAGTTTTTCATGAATTTTTATTTCGACTTTTTCAACGAAATCCTTGTTCCAGATCGGTTCAAAAAGCATGTTTGAAAATCTGAACATCAAAATATTCTGGAGGGTTTCTTTCGCCAGATAGTGATCGATCCGGAATATCTGTTCTTCCCTGAAAAGTTTCCCGAGCATCTGGTCGAGCTTTTGGGCCGATTCAGCGTCTCTCCCGAAAGGCTTCTCGATGAGGATTCTCGTCCATCCTTCACCGTCGCTGCAGGCGATCGTAAGCCCATAGTACGATAAATTCTTCAGAATGGTCTCGTAAAGATCCGGAGGAACCGCCAGATAAAACAGCTTGTTTGAGCAGCGCTTGAACTGTTTAGTGTCCTGATCAATCAATCTTTTCTTAAGATTTTTGTAGCTCAGGGCATCGTCAAACTGTCCCTG
>JAYRRV010000086.1:0-2308 GCA_041909955.1 Candidatus Altimarinota bacterium | reverse complement strand
GAGACAGATGGAGGCTGAACGAGGACCGCTCCCTCCCGTTGATTTCCGCAAGACCTATAAGGTCGCCAAGGAGGACCGCAGCATCAAATTTGTTCTTGAACGCCAGATTAAGCTCAGCAATCTGAGCGATGAGTCCAAGGAGAAATCTCTCGCCCTGGTCAAGGAGATGATCGGCACGAACGGCGCCTTCATTGAAACCTACAAAATGCATGCCGACGGCAGCCGCGATCTTACCCTGAAAGACGAATGGAGAGACAAACTGAAAGAAGCAGCCGGCATTAAGGTTGCAGAGGCTCCGAAAGCCGTCTAGGAAAATATTTACCAAAGTATCATAAAAAGCGCCCCGCTCCGCTGGGCGCTTTTTAGACCAAAAACTGAGGGTTACGGAGGTGTTTCTGCAGTTTACGGTAATCCGGGCAGAAACGCTCAACAAGGCCGTAAAAAGCTTTGGAATGGTTCATGTGAAGCGTGTGGGCGAGTTCATGGATGATGACCGAATCCGAAACCTCCACCGGAAGCATGATGAGCCTCCAGTTGAAGTTCAGATTTTTCTCCCGCGAGCAGCTTCCCCAGCGAGTTTTTTGGCCCCTAATGGTGATGTTCCCGAAAGTGACGTTCATCCGCTCCGCAAATTCGCGGGCCCGTTTATTGAAGTATTTTTCGGCAATAACGCGAAGATAATCTTCCATCGCCTCTTTGGCCTGCCTGACGGATCCGTCGCAAGAAACATGCAGCCGATGCCCGCTGACAACAGCTCTGTCATCAATGTAATCCAACTGCTGCACCCTTTTGACCGAAGGTTTTTTTCTTGAGTCCTGAATTATTTTCACCGTATGAGGTTCGCCCAAAATAGTCATCGAAATTCCGTCCACGAGCTGATGTTTGTCGCGCAGTTTTTTTCTCGCCTCAAGTTTGTCGAGCTGTTTGAGAATCCACTGCTCATGTTTCTCGACGATATGATCGATGTGATCCGTATGGAACCTGCGCGGGACCACTATCTCGAGCCCTTTGTTCATACTCACCCTGAGTTTCACCGTCCGCGCGCGGGAGGTCTGGACCAGTGTGTACTCATAGCGTTTCCCGCTTAATACAGCCGAGCGGGGAGTGGTGATTCTTTCAACTGGTTTTCGATGAAAATGAAACATGCGCGGAGCAAAGGTGTTGTCGGAACCGGTGAGAACTGATACAGTTTTCCGTGGCGCTCTGTCGACATCTCCGACATTCTGCCCTTGTTTTATGAAACATCCAAAACAAAATTTTGCTCAATTCGTGAGGACGCCGCTCGGGACGGTGCTGGTATTTGTGGTGATATTCTACACCATCACTTTTGCCGTATATTATTTTTACAGTCCAGGCCCGGAAGAGCGCCGGCAAGCGGAAATTGAACTTCAAAACCGCGGAATGACCCAGCAGAATACTTCCGGCACCCAGGCGACCAATTCTTAATTATTCATTTATTTCACTCCTATGGCGTTGAAACACCAGATCCAGCAAGACATGCTTCAGGCGATGAAGGCTCACGAAGACGTGAAAGTTTCGGCCCTGCGCATGCTGAAAGCGGCAATTTTGAAATATGAAGTTTCCGGCGAACGCAAGGAAGCCACCGACCAGGATGTACTGACGATCATTGGCAAGGAGATTAAGTCCCGTCGCGATTCGATCGAACAGTTTAAGGCCGGCAACCGCATGGAAATGGCCGAAAACGAGGAAAAGGAGATTGCCGTACTGATGGCGTATATGCCTCCCCAAATGAGCGAGGATGAACTGAAAAAAGTTGCCAAGGAGGTGATTGCCTCCATGGGGGCGTCGTCGAAAGCGGATCTTGGTAAGGTCATGGGGGCGATGATGGGTAAAGTGAAAGGCATGGCCGACGGCGATATTGTGAGCAAAGTCGTAAAGGAGCTTCTGCCCTGATTCCCATGAAAATTTACACCAAAACGGGCGATTCGGGCGAAACCGGCCTGGTTGGCGGGAAACGGCTCGGGAAAGACAGTCTCCGCATATGCGCCTACGGAGAGGTTGATGAACTCAACGCTTTTTTGGGTATTTGCCGAGCCCTAAATCCACCCAAAGACCTTGGCGACATGCTTCACCGTATCCAAAGGGAACTCTTTGCCCTCGGCTCGGATCTGGCAACCCCTCTGGATTCCAAGGTTCCCGTGCCGCGCGTCCAAAAACAACAGACCGAACAGCTTGAACGCTGGATTGACCAGATTGATGAGAAGCTTCCCCCGTTACGAAATTTTGTGTTGCCGGGCGGCTGTCTATTGGCGGCAAATTTCCATGCGGCAAGAACCGTTTGCAGAAG
>JAYRRV010000085.1:0-6124 GCA_041909955.1 Candidatus Altimarinota bacterium | reverse complement strand
TCCTGATTCACGGATGGTGAAGTCAGAGTCAGGGTGGCCTTATAGCCGCTGTTGATGGCAAAAAGACCTGGTGTAAGTCCGGGGTAATTGATTGCTCCAGTCGTTTCCTTCTGTACAACCAGATTGCTGCGCAGGACAACCTCGGAGCTGCCTACAGGTGAAACACTAATATAGGAATAATAGGTACCGGGGTTCGGAAGATTTGCTGAGATTTTCCACTTTCCATCCTCAAAAACGGGATGGAGATGCTGGAATTCACGGAGATTTGCGGAAACAAGGAAAAAATGCATCTTTCTTTCATGGGTAAGCTTCAGATTTTCGGGAGTATATGGATTCCCATTTTCATCAAAAACCTCAAATTCAAGGGATTGAAAAGCAAGCTTCTTAAAGTGGTCTACCTTATACTTCACACGTTCAGGGCTGTAGATCGATCCGGTACTCACGACAACCGTCGTCATATTCGCGTCCCGGTCATGATGCATGCCCAGTTGAGGAGCCTGCGACGTGGATTCAGGCTGTTGTCCGGCCGATTTATTTTGACCGGCGGCTGCGGATCCGCTCAATCCGGATTTTTGCGGGGTAACGGGGTTCGATACATACGATAAAGCGGTGACCGCTACAACGACAAAAAGAGAAAGCAGCCCGACATAAAGCAGCGACAGATCCCGATGATGGCGTTTTTTTGGTGTTTTTTTCATGGAATGATTACATCAATTGCACCAATTCTAAATCAAACCCAAAAAAAATGGAAGTCAAGAAACTTCAATGTCCAAACAATAAAATGGTGCGCGAGAGAGGACTTGAACCTCCACGACCTTGCGGCCACTACCTCCTGAAGGTAGCGCGTCTGCCAGTTTCGCCACTCGCGCGCAGGTTGTATTGTACTGATTGCAGAAAAAAAAGCAACGAACCTTGTTCGCCCTGGGAACAACAAACGGTTTCCCGTTATTTCAAGCACCCCCAGACTTTTTCGAAAATCATCCTTAATTCTTGGGAGTTCGCAACATGGGGTTCACCATCGGTTTGTAGGTGGGCATAGGAGGCATGCAGGGGAATTGAACCAAAAAACGGGACATTGAGCGCAATGGCGACGGTTTTTGAGTCCTCCCTTCCGAAAATTTCACCCCCCATATTTTCAATCATTCCAAGTATCTTTACACCGCACTTTTTGGCCATGGCCGCCGCTTTTTTCGCATCCATCAACCCGAGCATGTGAGGGGTAGTCACCAGCAGCACTTCGGTACGGGGCAGCATGTGGTACAGCGTGAGCGGAATATCTGATGTCCCGGGAGGTAGATCAACCACCAGAACATCGAGGTCACCCCATTCGACATCATACAAAAATTGCTCCAGCACGCGGGAAACGATAGGTCCCCTCCAGAGCAGAGCATCATCATCACTTTCCAAAAGTGGAGCCATGGAAACGATCTTCATCCCGAATTTCTCCATAGGTACGATCATTTTTTCCTCGTTCGCCAGAAGTTTTCCTTCGGCTTTCAGAAGATGGAGGACGTTCGGACAGTCGACATCCGCGTCCAAAAGACCGGTCTTTAAACCTTTTTCGGCGAGAAACCATGCAAAATTCACCGCAACGAAGGTTTTTCCTACTCCGCCTTTTCCGCTGTGGACGGCAACTATTTTCCGGATGTTCTGAAGACCGCCTTTTCTGACGCCCGATTTCACCGTTTTAATGCCGCTCACTTTGATTTCCGCAATCGGTTCTCCGGTGATGGTGGAAAGTTTCTCAAGGATTTTTCTCAGAGGAATTTTCTGCACAAGAGCGGCGTGAGCAAGGTTCTTATAACCAAAATGTTCAGCGGCCTCGAGGGTGATGCCGTAACTGAGTAGCACTTTTGCCGCTTCCGGTGATCGGTCGAATATCTCACGAACTGTTTCCTGTCCAGTCAACATGGTCAAACGCTTAAAGAGCGCTTATAATGTAACATATGATTGAAGAAACATCAGCCGGCATTGTTCTGTTCCGACAGATGAAAGACCAGCGCGAGTATCTGTTGCTCCACTATCCTGGCGGCCATTTTGATTTTCCGAAGGGCCACGTTGAACGCGGCGAATCGGAACATGAAACCGCTTACCGTGAACTTCAGGAGGAAACGGGCATACAGAAAATCGTCTGGATCGAAGGGTTTCGACAAAAAATTCACTATAACTACCATCGGGGGCCGGAGCTCATGTCCAAAGACGTTATTTTTTTTCTGGCGAGGACGACGCAAAAAAAAGTAACCCTCTCGCACGAACACAAAGGGTCGGTATGGATGCCGTATGAAGAGGCACTCCAACAGATAACGTTCCTGACGGCGAAAGATATTTTAAAAAAAGCCGAAAATTTTTTGAAAAGATCGGAAAAATAATATACCATTGCAGCAGATTCATTAACGAGCTGACATGGAATTTTCCGTAGTTACCACCATCAATCCTAAGACGGCGGTTTTGATCGTGCCCGTTTTTCAGGATGTGGCCGCATCAAAAACAGGGCCGAAACTTCTCGAGAGCTATTTGAAAAAACGCGAAGCATTAAGGGATTTTGAAGGCAAAGAGGGCGAAATACTTTTGGGTCTGCCGGACTGCGATGACATGCCCGGGAAAGTCATTTTATGGGGACTTGGAGAAAAAAAGAAACTTACTTCGCAAAAACTCCGCGGTCTCGCGGCACAGGTATCCAAAGCGGTTCGCACCCTGAAAAAAAATGAGGCGGCCTTATGGTGTCCGGACATTTTTACTGGTTTCGCTCGTGAGCTTGGAGAGGGATTGACCTTCGGAAATTATACTCTTGGAAAGTTTAAAACGGGCGAAGGAAAGGAGGAGCTCCAAACTCAGACAATTCACAAAATTATTTGCGTGGCAGAAAAAAAGATTCCGAAGTTTGAAACCGAACTCCGCAAGGGTGGGATGATTGCCGAAGCGGTCTGCGAAGTCCGGGACATGGTCAATGCTGGTCCATCCCTGAAAACCGTCGAATATCTGGCGGGAAAAGCTCAAAACATCGCCAGACAAAATGGATATAAAATAAATGTTTTGAACAAGAGGGATCTTGAAAAAATGGGAATGAACGGAATTATCGGAGTGAACCGTGGGAGTGAGCTGGGTGCGAAAATGGTCGTGATGGAATACACTCCGAAAGGAACTGCCAAAAACAAACCGGTGGTAATCATAGGGAAAGGTGTTATTTTTGACAGCGGGGGATACAACCTCAAGCCAAGTTCTTCCTTGTACGAGATGCAGCTGGACATGGCCGGAGCGGGAGCTGTTATGGGGCTTTTCATGCTTTTGAAAAAACTTGGCATAAACCAGCGCGTCGTGGGAATTTTTCCCATGACCGATAATCTGGTCAGTGCAAGTTCACAGAAACCGTCGGACGTCGTCACCACATATTCGGGAAAAACCGTGGAGATCGTCAATACCGATGCTGAAGGCCGAATGATTCTCTGCGACGCCATCTCCTACGCCATCAAACATTTTGACCCCCGTTACGTTATCGACATCGCGACGCTCACCGGTGCATGCATGGTTGCGCTTGGAGACCGTTACGCCGGACTGTTTGGGAATGATGAAAAATTGATAGAAAAATTGCGGATGGCCGGTGAACGGACGGACGAACTCACATGGCACATGCCAATTCATCCTGATCACCGAGCAAGAATGAAGAGCAAAATTGCGGATCTGCGGAACTGGGACGAAGTCCCTTATGCCGGGGCCTCCAAAGGTGCAGCCTTTTTACAGGAATTTGTGGGAAATGCGAAATGGGTGCATATAGACATTGCTGGCCCAGCATTCGTCAAAGAGCCGAAAAAATACGAATCACCGATGGGAACCGGATTCGGGGTGAGGTTGTTCATCGAATTTCTGGAGATGCTGCGCTAGGAGTGGCGGATAGGTTTATTCTGCCGCCGATACTCGAAGAAGTGGGCGAAGACCAGATATGATGAAAGCACGAGGGCACCAAAAAGCAGGGAAATAAACCATGTCTCCGGATGCAGGAAAGGTTGGCTGATCCTTTCGCCAACATCGGAAATCAGTTCCGAAGGGTTCAAAACTACATCCCAGCTGTTCCACCTGAGGTAGCGGCCTAGATAGATGCCGAACCCGGAGAGCAGGGAAACAACAACCATAAAGCCCCAGCTCCAGAAAGGGCCAAACCGGCGGCCAGTTATTTTGCTCATGGTCTGGAGTGAACAAAGTCCGAGCATTCCCCCTGCGATCGCAAACGAACTGATCAAAAGGAAGTCGAACCACCACGGAACACCTACGGTCGCCCAGGGGTCGAGATGGATAAAATCAGTGACAATATACGGTGCATTTGGAAAAAAGATCAGCCAGAGAAATGCGAAAAGCCAAAACCTCGCGCGGTTGCGCTGTTCTTCAAAGAGATATACTGCATCGGCAAAAAGGAGCGGAAGCCACGCAAGAAAAAGATTCCATACCAGGAAAACATATCCGGTCGCTCCTGCGTAAACGACTCGGAATCCTACAAAGCAAAAACAAAGGAGGCTCAGCCACCCGAGCGTTCCCGAAGTCAGCTGAATTTTATTGTGACCTTCGCCCATGAGAATCATTAGCATTCAATCGGTGTCCTGCCGATGTAGTCAAAAGCGAAATACGACGCGGTGACGGCCTCGGCGGCACCAGTTATCGCCTGCTTAAACACCGTGTCACACACATCACCGGCCGCATAAACACCCGGCACGTTTGTTTCGGATTTTCTGTTAATGATGATTTCACCCATTTCATTAAGGGCTGCTCCGAGTTTGCTGGCAAGATCGGAGAGCGCAAGGTGACCGATAGCGACAAAAATTCCCTGGAGGGTGAGTTCTTCTCCCGTGCTCAGTCTTACCTTTTCCACGCTCTTTGTGCCAAGCACCTCGGTGATTTGCGTTTTGAGCATGACTTCGATTTTGTCGTTTCCCTTGGCCATCACCCGGTCATAATTCACTGGCTCCGCCTTGAGCCTGTCTCCGCGGATAATGAGGTACACTTTTTGGCAAAATTCGGAGAGTAGCAATGCCTCCTTTGCCGCGGAATCACCGCTTCCAACGACGGCAACGACCTTGCCCTTAAAGAAAGCGCCGTCGCAAAGCGCACAATACGAGACCCCTTTGTTTGTAAATTCCTCCTCGCCCGGAACCTCCATTTTTCTGTGTTTCGTGCCCGTCGCAAAAAGGACGGTCTTGGTTTTATAAATATTGGAAGACGTTTTGACCAGAAATCCGGGCTGCTTTCCAGCTGCTGGATGATCTGTCGTGCGCGTGACTTCCAGAACCCGCTCATTGGCAAGAGGTACACCAAAAGACGTTGCATGATCAACAAGGGACGCCGCCAGGTCCGGACCGGAGATGCTTTTAATTCCCGGCCAGTTTTCAACAAGATGGGTCGTGGTGATGAGTCCTCCCGGAAGTTCGGCAACCATAAGCGTTTTGAGGTTCATGCGTGACGCGTACATCGCACCGCTTGCACCAGCGCACCCCGCCCCGATAACGATCAAATCATACGTTTGAGCATCCATAACGAAATATCAACAAAAAATAGCCTAAACATCATAACAAAACAGAGTAAAAAGGGGAGTGACTAAATGGTGAAAAAATGCTATAATATCAAGAAAACCGAAAATAAAAACAAAACATATGTTGAAAAAACTCTCAAAGAGTTTGCAGGTTGCCGTTTTATTCGGATTGCTCTGTTCAATCCCCACGGCGGATGCAACGGCAGGTTCGAGCACCAGTTACGCACTGGATTTTTCAGCAATGACGAACTCCACCGCAACTGGAGCCTCCTCAAGTTACGGGCTCCATGGAGCTGTTGGTGACAACCTGCCCGGAACTTCATCGAGTACGAGCTACAGCCTTTGTACGGCATTTATTGAAGAAGCTTACGGTTCATGTACCCCTGTGGTGATACCACCTCCGCCACCACCTCCACCCCCGCCGCCACCTCCCACTGATCCATGTGCATCGGGTTGCGGTGGAAGCGGCCCCCCTGTTGTTTTAGGGCCACCGACACCGACGCCGACACCGACGCCGACACCGACGCCGACGCCGACGCCGACACCGACGCCGACACCGACGCCGACGCCGACGCCGACACCGACGCCGACACCGACGCCGACACCGAC
>JAYRRV010000084.1:0-1835 GCA_041909955.1 Candidatus Altimarinota bacterium | reverse complement strand
TTAGGTCTTTTCCTGCTGTAGACATGCGTTTTTCCAGCTTTTACCCCGCTGACGTATGATTTTTTTTAGTCAACTCCTCAGAGTTCCCATTATCGACAATAAACAGGAGACGGTCGGACGCCTAAAGGATGTTGTGGTCAAAGCTCGGGAGGGCGAATATCCCAAGGTGCACGGGGTTTTGTTCAGGGATGGAAAGCATCTTTGTTTTATCCCTTATCAGTATATTGAAACCCTGAGCCGAGGGGAGATCACTTTGAACAAATCGGACTGCTGGAAGTCAGCTTATGAGCCTTCAAACGATGAGTTTTTGCTTTCGAGCGATGTTTTGGATCAGCAGATTTTCGACGTGAAGGGGATTCGTGTGGTACGTGTTAACGATCTGCAGTTGGTGAAAATTGACAACGGATTTTCCATCGTTGGCATTGACGTCAGCAATAAAGCTCTTTTTAGGAGGCTTGGATTCAGTCACTTCCCGGTTGTGAACCGTATGGAATCAAAGTTCATCGACTGGCACAACGTGAGTCTGGTAAAGGGAACGGTCGGAAGTTTGCAGCTCAAGACGACACATCAGAAGCTCCAAAAACTCCATCCTGCGGATATTGCCAACCTTATTGAAAATCTGACGCTTCCGGAAAGTACCAAGCTGGTCCAGTCTTTTGACAAGGAAACGGCTGCGGAGGTTTTAGGGGAGGTTGATCCCAAGTACAAGGACACGCTTTTGGAACATATCAATGCGAAGTCTCTCGCGACGATCATGGAAGAAATGCCTACAGATGAGGCAGTTGATGTTCTCAAAGATTTGTCCGAACACAAAAGGGTACAGGTATTCAGACGTTTGGGGGTGCGGAAGGCGAAAACTCTTCACAAACTTTCGGGTTACAAGGACGATATCGCCGGCGGCTTAATGTCCGAAGAGTTTATGACGATCAATAAGGATTTCACTGTTGCCCAGGCCATCAAATTTATCAGGAAAAATTCTGAGCAGTACAAGTCCCTTTACCATGTTTTTGTTATCGATGACGAGAAGCATCTTCTGGGGGTTGTTTCTATCCGTACACTGTTGCTTTCTTCGCCAAGGCAAAAGATTACTGAACTCATGTCAAAGGTGGTTCGTGTCCTGAGGCTTCACACAAAGTCGGAGGATATCGCTCGCCTGATGACCAAGTACGATCTGCTTTCTATGGCAGTCGTCGATAAACAAAAAGTTATTCGTGGAATTGTAACCGTAGATGACATTCTCCGCCTTCTTATCCCCGATGCTTAATTTCATATGGAAACACTTGAAAAAGAGATAAAACCGACAAAGTTTCAGCGTGCCAAGATGAAGTGGCTGCTGATTTTGGGGATCATTGGGCCAGGTATCATTGCGGGGACAGCGGATAATGATGCGGGAGGTATAACAACCTATTCCGTCGTGGGAGCGTCTTTTGGGTATAAGATGCTTTGGATCCTTTTTTTGATAACTTTTATTCTGTTCATCACCCAGGAAATGGGTGCGCGTCTTGGGTTGGTTACTGGCAAGGGTTTGGCTGCGCTCATCCGTGAGAATTTCAGTTTAAAGACGACGAGTTTCGTTGTCGCCATTACTTTTCTGGCGAATTGGGCGAATATCCTGGCCGAGTACGCCGGTATTTCCAGTGTTGCGGACATATACGGGGTACCAAGGTACGTTGCCGTTCCGGTATCCGCTTTGCTTATATGGTTTATTGTATATAAGGGTTCGTTTAAGTTCGTACAGAAGATATTTTTGACGTCTTCAGTGCTTTTTTTGGGTTATATCATTGCAGGATTTATGGGGAATCCGGATTGGACGGCAGCTCTTCATGGAACGATTG
>JAYRRV010000083.1:0-8162 GCA_041909955.1 Candidatus Altimarinota bacterium | reverse complement strand
CCATCTCGGCGCGGTGATCGGTCCGGTCCTGGTGAGGTCGGTTGTTTTGTTCAGGTCAATATAGGTTCCTGGGTTCCCGTCGAACTTGATGAGTCCCGGGACGCTGGATTCCCATTTGTATGAAAGATTTAATCCTCCCTTGGTTGCTGAGGTAACAGTGATGGTTTTTCCAGGGGAAGTGGTCGGGATGTCGATTTCCGTGAATGGACCGGCCGGGCTGATGCTCAGGCTTAAACAGTCCGGGGTAATCGGTGGGGTTTTTACCGTTTTGCCATCGCTGCAGGCTCCGCTTAATGGAATAATAACGCCGTCGGCAATGCTGGTAACTTTGGCTTTGACACTTCCTCCGATGTTAGGATCGGCAAGGTTGAAGGTGTTGTTCAGGTTTGAGTTCGTTGGGCCGGACTGGGTGAGCGGGCCGGACATGGTTCCACCCGTCGGAGTCCATTGGATGGTGGCGTTGTGCACGCTGCCGTCACTGAGGGTGACTTTCGCGGTCATGTCCGTTGATCCGGATGGGTTTAACGTTGCCGGGGTGAGGGTAAGGTTTGAACAGGTCGGCGGGCCCGGAGGGGTCGGTTTTTTCCAGACCGTTCCCACGGAACCGATTTTGATCCAGTAATAATCTTTACCGTCGATAGTCTCCCATCCTAAAATTCCATTAATTGAACTGATCGCCGGTCGTGGGGGCGTGCACCAGTGGGTATAGTCTCCAGCGCTGGAACAGCTGCTGCCTGCCCAGTTTGCGAGTGAATCCGTACGTAAGGCAAGATCACGGACCAATACTTTTGATGTTGTGGTTCCGCTCCAGATTTCGTCAGGATTATTTTTGGTGACAAGTTTGACTGCGACAGGGAATTTTCGATTTTCTTCAAGACTTGTATTATATGGGACCATATTATTTCCTCTACTGTCAATTGTCGGATCATTGCCGAACCGGTAGGGTCTTCCGGATTTAGGGCTTGAATCAACCCCGAATTCCCAGGTGATCACCCCCGTTGATGAGTTATAAGAAATGTTTGTTCCTCCATACATGTTTAAGTGGGTGTTACATCCCACGGTTTTGACGGCTCCTGCTTCTCCGCCCTGATTCCAGTCCCAGGTGTAGCAGACCGGGCTGAGGTTTTCAAAATGTGTTGAGTTTCTTCCGTCACTCTGGATCGTGACGACGAATTTGTCGATGAAAGATTTGTAAACTTTTCCATCCGATTCCACGCTGTCGTTGTAGTAGCGGTGGTTGTGCAGTGCATAAGGCGCTTTTTTGTTTTCCACACCCGCAACGCTTTTTAACGGTGTTTGCCCATCCAGCGGGGGTTGAGGGGTGTAGGCCTTTTCCCATGGAAAAAGACGGTCGGTGCATTGCGAGTCCGACTGGTTGAACAGATTGAACCAGCTTGTTGCGTATTGGTCGACAACATCCCCGCCTACGGCGCTCGGGTTGTATGGGTAGATACCCAGTGAACACAGGTTTCGAGATACGGGAGCATAGGCTGCCTGGGCAATGACCGGCTGAATCATTGTTACCAGTGCAATGATGAACCCAACATGTCTTGGGAGGTTTCGATTTCGCATAGTGAGATATATTAATTTTTATGTGTATTTATTCAGCCGCGTTGCCGTTTGTTGTTTGCTGAGGCATCGCGGTTTCCTCAGGGTTTTGAGGAGCGGCCTGGTTCATCATGACTGCGACGATAACGACGGCAGCGATGACAATCAGTACGATCATGGTGGAAAGATTTTTGTTTTTCATATATTTAGGTCGTTATCATTAATTAATTTTCGCCACCGGCGCCGCCTGGAGTTTCTTGAGGATTTTGACTTTCTTGCTCTCCCTGGCCGACGTTACCGCCGCCTCCGGAGCTTGCGTCATCGCCTCCACCACCTTCTTCCGGTTTGCTTCCGGTGTCGATGACGACCACTCCCGCAAGGCCGAATGAGGTAAAGCGGGTTGCTGTTTCGGCCGATACGCTGGCCACGGACTCTTTGCCTGCCGCTACCACGAATCCGCTGTCTTTCTTGGTGCGTACCCAGATTTCAATGTCTTCGGCGACTCCGAACGATGCGTTTCCGCAGCGTGCGTGGGCCGCGTCGGCGACCTGGGTCTTTATTCTGAATTCAAAGGAGTTGCCGTTCGGAGCGTTGAAGATGAGTACGTTACCGCCGCTGAGCTGGGTGTTCCGGATATCGCGGACAAGTTTTTTGAAAGCTTCCCATCCGGCATTTTCTCCTACCGGTTCTCCCTTCAGAGCTTTTTGAGCTCCTTCTACGGCCTGGTTTGCTGCCGCGTCTCCAAGGACGAACCAAATGCCCGGCATGGAGAGTACTCTTTTCGCCAGCGGGGATTCCATGAAAGTTTTGTCATTGGCGGTGTCCACAGGGCTTTCCATTTCCAGGATCAGTTTCGCAAAATCGCCCTCGAGTCCGGGTTTGCTCAGGTCTTCCAGATGCAGTCCCAATACTCCATATTGGTCTTGTGTCATGTAGCCTGGGACTCCTCGGAGACCGGTGCCGATCGCGCCCGCAACGGAGCTGAATAGCCAGTTTGGACCGAGTGGTTTTCCAGGTTTTCCGAGATCTTAGTCTTTGACGTTTTCCAGCAGCCGTTTGACCAGAAAGTCCACCATCTGTTCCGGGGTGCTGTTGATGACGATCGGAGGGGTGCGCTTGGCGAGTTCCTCTTTCTTGTTGCGGAAAAACGGCAGAAGCACCGCGTTTTTGGACCATTCCAGGTTGGATTCAAACCGTGCGCGTTTGTCCGGAGCCTTCTCAAGTTCGCTGAAACTCAGATCCATGATTTCGGACATCACAAAGTTCATCTGGAGGTCGGAAAGTTTTTCGCCTGAGCCGTAGCCCGCCGGGGCTTTTTTCTCCGATTCGGACTGGATGAGTGCCGCCAGATCCTGGCGTTTCTTGGTGATGGTTGCTTCGTTGTCTTCCGGTTTGACGGTCATGTACTCTTTGAATTTGGCGAGATTCCTTGGGAGGAACTTCTTGCTGAAACTCTTGAGTTCCGTCTGTTTTTCCGGGGTAAGTCCCGGTTCCGGATCCCTCATGAACGGAAGGCCGTTGACTTTTGCCTCGTAGGCGTCCCACTGGGTCCTGTCGAAACCGGCGATTTTTTCGCTGAAGGTTCCGTATTTTTCCTTGTTGGCCTGGTAGGTTGCCCAGTCCATGGTGTTGCTTCCCGTTGCGCCGGGTGCAGACATGATTTCCCATTGCGCATGGGTCGTTTTTGTCGGATCGGAAGGGTCCAGGATGGCTTTTTGATACATGTAGCTTCCGCTTTCCATGAGTTCGCTCTTGATCTGGGGGCGTGAGCGTTTCGGGTTGTCGGTGATGGCGACGATGGTGTTCATCGGGGAGCCTTGTTGTGCAAACGGGGTGAAGAACTCTTCTCGGGTGATGAACAGTTCGGGTTTTGCTCCGGGGGCCAGATAGACTTTGCCGTCGCGGAGGATAAGTCCCTTCTTCTCCATGGCCGGATCGGCAAGGATTTGCAGATTTCCGAGCGCTCCGAACACCTGAAGTTCAAAGAGTCCCGTGGCCGCATCAGGTACGAACTTCATGTCGTGCGGGGCAATTGCTTCGTTAAACTTGGCGATGCTTGGTTCATCCTTGAAGATACTGAGATCTATTTCACTTTTTTGTTTCCGGAAACCTATGCTGCCGTCAGCAAATGTTTCAATATTTCCGCTGTCGGATGCTTTTGTTTCTTTAAATATGATATTTCCGCCCGGATATTTTTTCGCTACTTCGGCCAGTATTGCGGCCTGTACTTCCGCTCCGGACACTTGCTCCATTTGCTTGGACATTGCGGACTGCCGGCGGTACACGTAGACCGTTTTATCCACGGTGATGGTGATGTAGGGCCCGATCCACGGAACGGTTTTTTTCTCTCCGTTGTCTCCGGTGACTTCGGCAACTCCCAACGCGAATCCTCCTCCGGATATGACGGGGTTGGAGTTCTCGTATGCCGCTCCGGCCTGAATTCTTTCACGCTGTGCCTGGTAAAGATCCAGGACGACTTTCTGTTGTGATTCGAGGCTTGGGAAATCCATGGCTGCCACGCGGTAGAATGCCCCGATCTTTGGATGACTGATGATCATCATGTACTTTTTCACAGGGTCTTTTTCGGCATCGATTGCCTTCGGGTCAAACTCACCGATGCTCTCTTCGAGTTTTCTCTGGGCGCGTTCAAAGTTCTTTTCAATACCGATTCCTCCTCCGATTCCCATCATCAGCGTTCCCACGGCTCCTCCCGCAAAGAGTTTGAGGTCGATATCGTCCGAAAGCGGGATTTTCCCGTCGATGCTTGCGCCGATGCTCGGGCCGGTCGCTCCCACCGCCATGCCTCCGCCGACTCCCACTTCACCTTCGCCGACTTTCCATGCTTTGTGGATTCCAAACCCGAGCGACGGACCGGAACTGTCTACTCCGATACCGATCGTTACGACATAGCCGTCGCCGAGCGGTATTCCAGTGCCGAGTCCGGCTCCGAACATTTCTTCCGTTTTTTTGGTGGTGTCGACTTTTACGCCAACTCCGAGTATGAAAACATCTTCAACCTTTTTGATGTTCTCTACCGGGTAGCCTTGCGCGATTGCGGTTTCCTGGATTTTGCGGATGTACGGGTTCATGGAAAGCTTTGGTGCTCCTTCCGCTCCTTCAACGAGACCTTTTTCCTCATCGCGGATGGTAAAGAAGTAGCCGACCTTGATGAGCTCTTTCCGGTCTTCCACTTTTTGTTTCCATTCGGATCCGCTGTCAGGGTTGGATTCAAGGTCGCTGAGTGCACTCAGTTTTAAGCTTTCGTAAGCCTTTTTGTTTGCTTCCACCAGTAACGGGGCGACGCGGGTGGTGTAGGCTTCGTCAGTTTCACCTTCGTTTTTTGAGGGAATAGAAACACCAGCTCCGTATTTGTTTAAAAATTCCGCGACGGCTGTCGGATTTTTCTTCCAGCCGATTAGGCGCTTAAGACCTTTGTTGATGAGCTTATTGAACTCTTTGACTGTGTCTGCCTCATTGATGCGTTCTACGCCGTCAAGTTCACCTTTGCCTTCGCCGTACTTGTTCAGGCGGCTTCGGACCCAAAACATCGGGGCCTCAGCGGCAAAATATTTTCCGAACTCTTTTGGCACGGCGCTGTCGGTTTGTTCTTCGCCCGCTACCACATCTTCCCAGGAAAATCTCCGGCTTTCCGGGTGGTCTTTATACCATGCAGCGCTTTCTCCGTCCGCAAAAACTGATCCAATGACGTCCAAACACCGTTTGGTTTCTCCGGATTTCGGAGCTTCGACGGAAGCTGCGGCCGTGAACTCTTTCACTTTGAGTCCCTTGATGGCTTCAAGTAGTTTTGCCCCGGCATACATGATTTCCTGTCTCCATGCCTGGCGGCTCATGGCTCCGCGGTAGTCTTCCCACGCTTTGTAGTTGCCGTCTTTTTTGAGTTCTTCCATGTCTTTTATGGCCTGTACGTAGTCTTTGACCTGCTGAGGCGTGCACAATTTGAAAGGATCTTCATATCCCGCGGCAATGGCCTGGTCTTTTTTCCATGTGACCAGTTTGATGATGTCCAGTTTTGGCAGTACTTCGTCTTTTTTCACATTGAATGCCTGGAATCCGGCTTCATTCTTTTTCATGACTTCGTTATCCTTTTGAATATCGCTCTTGAATTCACTAAAACTGCACTCCTGGTCCGGTTCGGAGATAGGGCTGATTTTTCTGTAAAGGTGGAGGTAGTTCATAACGTCCTCCATGTCCACCTCTTTATTGCTGTATTCTCGAATAAGTCCTACGATTTTTTGCCTGGCGTTGGATTCTGTGATTCCCGCTTCGACAAAAATTGGCATTTTCAGTACGGCGATCAGCTGGTCGAGCCCTTGGATTTCCTTGCTTCCTTCCCCATTCCAGATCTTTTTCCATTCCTCTTCATCGTTGAAAAATCCAAGAGTTCCCTTTCCGAATTCCCACGACAGGCTTCCGTCGATTGCTGAAAGAAGAGATGGATCGACTTTGATCTTTTCCGTTTTGTATCTTTCCAAGTCTTGCCTGAACGCGGCGTCGGTTTCCGAGCGCTTCTTTTCGTAGTCGGCTTCATGCTTTTTCTTTCGTTCTTCAAACGCTGTGTCCCGTTTAACACTTTCGGGTTTGGCGCCCGCTTCTTCCAGTGTTGGGACGACAAAATAGACGGTGTTGTCGACCTGGTATTTTTTCAGCAGTTTTACGTATTGTTCAACACGGCCGTTTTCGTCGAGATCGCTTTGGGCCATAATGTCGCCGATAGCTTTATCCTTGAAAGCTTCCTTTGCCAGATCCTGGTACGTTTCTCCCGGTTTGATTTCTCTTTTTCCAACGTATGCACGTTTTTCTTTGTCGGCAGGCGCTTCACCGGTTTTTTGCTGTTCCCACTGGGGCAGGATAATATCACCGTCCCAGATTTCCACGCGGGCTCCGTTCGCGTACGCAAATGTTCCTTTTCGCTGCTCAGTTTTTCCATTGATGAATTTTGTATATGATTTGTTCGGGTCGAAGGTAGCTTCCATGGTTTTCCCTCCGCTCTTGTGTTTCACTTTAATTTTGTCCCCCGCCTTGGCTCCGGGGAATAGATCGCTGATGGTAATGGTGTTTTCGGCTTTTTTATCTCCGTCGAAGTGAATTCTTCCGGTCTCGCGATCATAGTATTTTGCCACCATCGCAGTGTCCGCACGTTCATCTTTTGTTTCCACATGGGCGACTTCGGGGGCTTTTGGTGCGGCTGCGGCCGGTGCCACTATGGCATCTTTTTTGATCCACCCTCTGTCGGTGCCGCCGTCTTTGGTGTACTCGACGGCAACATATTCTTCGTCATTTACTTTTCTTGTCTTTCTTCCTTCCAGAATTTTGACTTCATCGTTTGCCCCGACTTTGCGGACAATTACTCCGGCTGTCGCTGATTTTCCGCTGTACAGAGGTGTTTCATAGCGCGCCTTGTATGTTCCGGCAGGAACGGTCTCGGTTGTTTCTTTTGATTGTGTCCAGGCGTTTTCGGTCCGGAATCTTTTTTCCGCGTCCCTTTGGGTTCTTAATTTGCCTACTTCCACCCATGCCATGCGTTCTTCCGGGCCTCCGATATACGGGTCGATGGAAAGTTTTACATAGACGAATTTCCCCATGGCCCCGTTTTTCTTTGGAGCTTCAATGACAAATCCCTGCTGAAATTCGGCAGGAACGTATGCTCCGGTACGAAGCTGGTCCGGATAGAGTTTTCTTCCTTTCCCTGCTTCATCATAATATTCGGGATCTATGACGTTTCCTTCGTAGCTGCTTATATACAGTTGGGCCTTGGTTCCCGGAGTGACGGTTTCAGCCGTGCTGAGACGGATCTGTTCCGGCTTTGCGTTTGGGAAAGCTTTTTTAAAAAATTCTATGGCGGCCTTTTGTTCCGGCGTCAATTCACCGGGAGCTTTCTTTTCCGGTTCCACGGCTTTTTGTTCACCGGGAGCGGCTCCTGACGCCGCGGCGTTGACCTGTCCGCTGATGATCTTCAGGTCTGCCGGAGCGACTTTCCCTTCCTTGAGGTCTTTGATAAAATTTTCGGCGTTTCCTTTGTACGATGTCGGTTGCAACCATGGACTGAGTAGCCCATTGACTGCTGGTCCGCGTTTTTCGAGATCAGCGGCCATTCCGGTCTGGTATGATTTATCACTCCATAAATCTTCTTTTGCTCCGGGCGCCCCCAAATAATCTTTTAAATAGTCCTGCAACTCTTTTGCTTCCTTCGGTTGTTCCACGGATCCGCCGGGTGCCGCCGCCAGGGTTTTAATTCGAACGTCTGTTTCCGGGATCTTTATTTCGCTGGCTGCATCGTCAAATTTGTCGGATTTGTAAAATTTGACGCTGCCTTTGTCCAGTCTTACAAACTTACAATCAGATGAGTTGATACGGTCATTTGCCGCCATACGTTTTGCATCGTCTGTTCCGAATGCTTCATCCAGCAGTTTGGCTGCATGTTTTTGTTTGGCTGCGTCACTCGGATAGAGCTTTTTTGCGAGTTCGTTGAAGTTTTCCGTCGGATTCTTCGATTTCCATTCGACGTGTTCGGTTCTTTCCTGTAACTCTTTCACGACCTCCGCCTGTTTTTCGGGAGTTAACGGTGTTTCCACGGCTGCCGGGGCTCCCTCTTT
>JAYRRV010000082.1:0-21571 GCA_041909955.1 Candidatus Altimarinota bacterium | reverse complement strand
TTTTTTATTTATAGCCATTTCTTTATTTATCTCTAAAGTATATTGATACTGCGCCCTGATATCATCAATACTTAAAGTAAAATCATTAGACATATTGAAAATCTGGGCAAGCAAATTATCGAGGTAACCACTCTTTGTATGAATTTTTAATAAGTTTTGTTCGCCAGAATCAGTAGTAAATAATGGGAAAAAAACAGTATCTAGGCAATACTTGTTTTTTTTACTCGCTTCATCAATATTAGATATTAATTTTGTGAGCCTTCCCCCTGTAAAATGTTTTATTGTTCTCTGAGCTTGATTTACCATGTTTATTTTATAAACTAAAAGTCTTGTAAGGTAATATAAATTTTCTTTGTATTTTTTAGATGATTTGAACCATTGAACAAAAAACCAAAAAAACAAAGGTGTGGCAGCACCAATACAGGCGCCGATTAAGCTTTGCCAATCAAATAAAAATTTATAAAAACTATTTAGTTCCTCTTTATTTAGAGCAAAATTGATTTGTGAAAAAAGCAGTAATTGATTAAACATGATTTGACATTATGTAGCCTCCCCCAAAAACACCTCAAAATCGCATACATGATATGCCGCCGCCCTCCTTTCGGCAAGCGTTAAAACAGTGTACACTGGCCGTACTATGACCCATGAATTCAACCCAAAGAACAAGATTGTTCAACTCTGCCTTCAGGGCATGAGCATGGAAGAAAGCGGTGAACACGAAGAAGCCGGCAGGATATTTCTTCAGGCCTGGAACGAAGCGACCAATGACCTGGAAAAATTTCTTGGCGCGTATTATGTGGCCCGGCATCAAAAAAATGCTTCCGACAAATTCCAATGGTTCGAAACAGCTTTGGACTTTGCTTTAAAAATCAATGACGACAGTGTGAAGAGCGCTTTCCCTTCGCTCTATTCCAACATCGCCAAATGCCATGAGGACTTAGGCGACCTTCCGAATGCAAAAAAGAGTTATGCATTGGCTGAATCGTTCAAGGGTGAGCCGTCTGACAAAGGTCCTTTTTACCATGGGACAAAAGCGGATTTGCAGGTCGGCGATCTGCTGACGCCAGGTGGAGACTCAAATTACCATCCTGAACTCAAAATGAATCACATTTATTTCACAGCGCTGGTGAATGGGGCGGGACTGGCTGCCGCATTGGCCAAAGGCGACGGGCCTGAACGTGTGTACATCGTTGAGCCAACGGGAGTTTTTGAAAATGATCCGAACGTGACCGATAAAAAATTTCCGGGCAATCTAACGCGATCATACCGCTCCGACGCACCATTAAAAATCCTCGGCGAAGTCACGGACTGGGTAAGAATAACACCGGAGGAACTCCAAAAATGGCGCGAAAGCCTTGCCAATCACAAAGGGAAAATTATTAATTAATTTCCCTGCGCCTCTTTCACGAAGACCTCAAAATCGTAAATATACTTCTCCTTCTCGTAGTTCATGTTGGAGATCGCGCATAAGACCGCGCCCGGGCTGAAGTCCTTGAATTCGCGCCAGCACATTTCTTCCATCAGTATCGCGTCGTCCGGGCCTTTCATAGGGATCTCGTGCCACTCCCTGCCATCATGAATTCTGGCGGTCATGGTACCCTGCATGCAGAGGTAGATCTTCTTTTCGCCGCGCACCGCGTGGCCTCCGCGGTCCAGGGTCACGCCCGTGACGTAATAGACGCGCTTCACCGGCCAGTCCACATAGTCTTTCATCTCCACCACGCTTAAACTGCCGCGCGGGTCGGTGTGGGTCGGGATTTTGATTTTTTTGAATTTGTCGGACATAGGGTAAAAATGAGCTGCAATCAGGTCATATTATAAGGAAATCACCAAGAAAAGCCATAAAGAACCCTCATAAGACTTGCATTCCCCTGCAGAAGCCATATACTGACGCAGTCACCCTTATTTCTTAACCAATAAAGGCTATGACAAAACAAGATCTCGTCGACGCAGCTGCGAAAGCAACAGGCGTTACAAAAAAGGCTGCAGGGGATGTACTCGAGGCGGTTCTCGCAAGCATCACCAAGTCTCTCAAAAAGGGTGAGAACGTCACCGTAACAGGTTTCGGCACATTCCGCGTTTCAAAGCGCGCTGCCCGCACTGGTGTCAACCCACGCAACCCAAGCCAGAAAATCAAGATCCCGGCCATGAAGCTCCCGGCTTTCAAATCCGGCAAGTCCCTCAAGGATGCTGTTCGTAAATAAATAGCAGCTCCGAAAGGATTCCAACCGTAAATAAAAAGCCCTTCCGAAAGGAGGGGCTTTTTTGATGTTCGATTTAGAGGGTGCGGATGCGCTTATCCATCTTGTAGGACTCCAGGATATCGCCTTCCAGAAGCGGCATGAAGCCTTCGTAGCGGATACCGCAGTCGTTGCCTTCGTTGACCTCGTTGACGTTCTTTTCAAAGCTCTTGAGGGTGTTGATCTGGCCGTCGCCGACCTTGGTTTCACCTTCCGGACCCAGGCGGAACACGCGGACCTTGGACTTGTTCTCAACATGGCCCTTGATGATGCGGCAACCCACGATCATCTCTTTCTTCTCCGTCATGAAGATCTTCTTCACTTCGGCGCGGCCCATGATGTTTTCGATGATTTCCGGTTCCAGAAGACCCGTGAGGATCTTCTTGATGTCGTCGAGGAGTTTGTAAATGATCGTATACTGCAGAACTTCAACATGTTCGCGTTCGGCGATCTTCTTCACCTGAAGCGGAACATCCACATGGAACCCCATGACGATGCCGCCGGCGGCGGCCGCCATCATAACGTCGGATTCCGTAACGTTGCCCACGCTGGCAAGCACGGTTTTGACGCTGACCATGTCGTTCTTGATCTGGGCGATGGACTGTTTCAAAGCTTCGAGCGAACCTTTGGTGTCCGCCTTCAACACGAGTTTCAACTGCTTGAGCTGGCCGGAACTGATCTGGGACATGATCTCGCCGACTCCGCGCTTCTTGAGCATTTCCGCCTCTTTGAGAGTCTGTACATTCAAAGCCTGCGCGCGGGCGGTCTGTTCGTTGGCCACCACGTGCAAAATATCGCCGGACTGTGGTGACGCGGAAATACCCGCTATCAATACCGGAGTGGACGGACCGGCAGCCTGGACATTCTTCCCGGAATTGTCTTTCATGACCTTCACGCGTCCGTGCGTTCCTCCGACCACAAAGTTGTCGCCGACTTTAAGGGTTCCCGTGTTCACGATAATGGTGGCCACCGGCCCAAGACTTGGGTTCAAATGGGCTTCAATAACGGTTCCGACGGCTTCACGATTGGCGTTTCCCTTAAGGTTGGCCATGTCGGCCACCAGCAAAACCATTTCCAGAAGGGTGTCCATGCCTTGTCCGGTCATGGCGGAAACGGGCACCATAATGGTGGAACCGCCCCATTCTTCGGGAACCAGTCCGTACTCGCCGAGCTCGCCCTTCACGCGGTCGGGTGCGGCGTTCTCTTTATCAATCTTGTTGATGGCAACGATAATCGGAACCCCAGCGTCTTGGGCGTGCTGCAAAGCTTCCACAGTCTGAGGTTTGACGCCTTCATCGGCCGCGACTACCAGAATGGCGATGTCCGTCACTTTGGCTCCGCGGGCACGCATGGCGGTGAACGCTTCGTGGCCCGGGGTGTCAAGGAAGGTGATTTTGCGGTTGTTTTTCACGACCTGGTAAGCGCCGATGTGCTGGGTAATGCCGCCCGCCTCCTTGGCCACGACATTGGTGTTTCGGATATAATCGAGCAGTTTGGTCTTGCCGTGGTCCACGTGTCCCATCACCACCACGATCGGCGGGCGGGGCTGTAAATCTGCGGCTTCATCCTGTTTCAAAAGGGCTTCAAGGTTCCCGGAAAATACGTCTTCGGCGGTACCTTCACTGCGCTTCTTCTTGATTTGGATGCCCAGTCCCATCGCGATGATCTGGGCGGTGTCGTAATCGATCTGCTGGTTGATGTTCGCGAGAATACCGTTCTTCATGAGTTCGCCGATCACTTTGGCGGCACCCAGGCCTGTCTTTTCTGAAAACTCTTTGACGGTAATGACTTCAGGAATCTCCACCACGCGGTCGGTCACCGGGCGGGGCTGCTGGAACTGGTAGGGCTTTTTCTGGCCTTTTCTGCCGCTGTCTTTGCCGGCCATCTGCTTGCGCTGGCTGTGGACAAGTTCGCGTTCCAGCTCCTGGGAAATAATCTCATCATACAATTCGGCCTCATCCTGCGGAGCTTCGTCCGTGGGGCCCAGAATATCTTCCGCAAAATCACCGCGAGACTTTTGCGGTTCCTGCTTCGGCTTTGGAGCGGGTGCCTGGACGGGTTGCTTTACCTGCTCCTGCACCGGGGTTGGTTGTTTGGAAGCTGTCTGTGGGGACAACTTCGCCGGTGCCTGTTTCACGGGTGCCGCATGTTTTTTCTCTTGTACTTTGGCAGGTTTGGCGGTTTTTTTCTCGGGGGTTTTTACCGAAACCTTTTTGGCCGGGGTACTCTTTTTTTCGACTTTCGGGGCCGCTTTTTTGGCGGGAGTCTTGGTTTTTGCCGAAAGCTTGCCGGCGGGTTTGACGGTTTTCTTTGCAGGAGCTGCGGTTTTCTTTTTAATGGGCACGTGAAATTGGCTTAAAATGCGCTACAAGTCTATTGAAAATGCCTTCCAAAGTCAATGAGAACTCATTCGGCATGAGGCGGAAACGCAGGATCCCGGTGAATATTGCCGCAGTCACCAATGTGATGTACTTTTTCGTTATGAAAAACACCATGTTGTTCGTCGCTGATATTTTTCTGAGCGTTCAGGGCGAAGGGCCGAAAATCGGTACGCCTTCGGTCTTTTTGAGGCTCGGGATTTGTAACCTCCAGTGCGCCTGGTGCGACACTCCGTACACCTGGAAAAAAGGGATGACGGATTACACTGCCGGAACCAATGCGGAAATTCTGAAAAAAATTGCCGCGCTCAAGAAAGGCACATCGGTCAAAAACATGGTCGTGACGGGAGGGGAGCCGCTCCTCCAGCAAAAACAGCTCGCAGAACTTCTGGCGGACAAGCTGTTTGGTGACATGACCATTGAGTTTGAAACGAACGGCAGCATGCCGCTCTTGCCCGAGATGAAAACGTTTATTGCCGGGCGGGGCGCGGGGAGGCATGGCGCGCGGGGGACGCACAACGGCGTCAGCTTCAACATTTCCCCAAAACTTGCGGACAGCGGAAATAAGCCGTATAACGTTCACCGCTACCCGAACTCGGTGTTAAAATTCGTATACGTGAACAAGAAAAGTGAAAAACTCATTGACGAGTTTCTTGATAAATACCGGGCCGGAGGGAAAATTTCCGCATCCGGCGGGAATCCTTTGCCACCGGTCATCATCATGCCCGAAGGGGTCACGGTGGAAGCGATGTCATCAAAATATCAGGACATTATCCGCTACTGCACCAAAAACGGTTTCCGTTTCACCCCGCGTCTCCACATTTATCTTTTTGGTAACCAGAGAGCTACATGAAAATCATTGCCATCCTGTCCGGAGGACTCGACTCCGCCACCGCGCTCTACACTCTGCGGAAAGAGCACGAAGTGGTTGAGGCGGTCACGTTTGATTACGGCCAGCGTCACCGCAAGGAGATTGAGTGCGCGAAGAAAATATGCGCGGCGATCGGCCTCCCGCACCGCGTCATCGACATCACAAATTTCAACGAACTTCTTCCCGGCAATTCGCTCACGAGCAAAGAGGTCGCCACGCCGCACGGTCACTACAAGGAAGAGACCATGAAACAGACCATCGTGCCCAATCGCAACGCCATTATGATCAACATAGCCGCCGGGTACGCCGTATCGCAAAAAATTTATGGCCTGGGCCTGGGCGTGCACGCCGGAGACCATTACATCTACCCCGACTGCCGTCCGGAATTCATCGAATCCCAGGAAAAAACTTTAAGCCTGGCGAACGATTGCGACTTCAGACTTTTTGCGCCATTTTTGCGGGTAAACAAAACCGAAATCGTTGCCAAAGGCCATACCCTTGGAGTACCTTTTGAACACACTTGGACCTGTTACGAGGGCGGAGAAACGCCCTGCGGAAAATGTGGAAGCTGCATGGAAAGAGCGGAAGCGTTTGAGCAGAACGGTCTGGTGGACCCCTTACTGAAATAATTATGACAAAACACCAGGCGAAGCAGCCGGCGCACCCGGCGGCACCAAAAAAACTCAACGCGTTGGGCAAGAAAAGCACGTACCAGTTCAACAAACCCGCCCCGGGACTCCTGGAAAGTTTTACGAATCTTCACCCGGACAATCTCTACGTCATCAATCTTCTCTGCAACGAGTTCACTTCACTTTGCCCCGTCACGGGCCAGCCGGACTGGGGGAAATTCATCATCCGCTATGTGCCGGACAAACTCTGCGTGGAAAGCAAAAGCCTCAAACTCTACCTGTTCAGTTTCCGGAACCACGGCGAATTCCACGAGGACGTCACGAACCGCATCGCCAAAGACCTCTTCAAACTCATGAAGCCGCGCTACCTCCAGATTTACGGCGAATTCAACAGCCGCGGAGGCATCGCCATCCACCCGTTCGTGGAACTCTGGGGAAAGGTCGACAGCAAAACGGAGTCGCAGATTCAAAAACTGCTGAAGAACAACCCTAGAGGTAATCATTCCGCAGAGCCAACCATTGGGGCCGCACATTAATCATCCACGCCCGGTTTTTCCAGCAAAGGAAGTTCGGCTCCGATTTCCGTATTCCCGTCAGAGATTTTGTAGACGTCCTTATCGATCTTTTTAAACTCGTGCGAGGCCTGGTTGTACATGCTCACCGAGGTCCCGAGGTTGTTGCCGAGTTTGACCATGAACGTCTGGTAGCTCTTTAAATGGCGGCCGAGTTCGCCGACCCTTTTGACGATCTCCTGCACCGACTCTTCCATCTTGAGCGCCTTAAGTCCCTGCAACACCGTTTCAAGATACGCAAAGAACGAAGTCGGGGAAACAATGATGACGTGTTTTTTGAAGGCGTATTCCACCAGGTCCTGGGTGTTCACTTCAACCGTGCCCACATTGTACACGAGGAGGTTATAGTAGATGCCTTCGGCAGGAATAAACATGAACGCGAAGTCCGTGGTGTTCTCTATGGGACGGATGTACTTGGAAGTCTCATCAATGCGGTTTTTGAGATCCACCTTGAACTCTTTTTCCAGAGCTTCGCGGCGTTTTTTATCATTCTCCTGCATGATCATGTTGTACTTTTCCAGGGAAAACTTGGCGTCGATCGGAATGATTTTATCCTTGAAGAAAATGACCGAATCCACGATCTCACCGTTTTTGAATTTGTACTGCATCTGGAACTGTTCCGGCGCCAGAATGTTGCCGAGGAGCGATTCCAGAAGATACTCCCCAAGAATACCGCGCTGTTTGGGGTTCTTGAGGATGTTTTCCAGGCTCTTCATCTGCTCTGCGAACCCGACCACCTGCTTGTTGGTCTCATCGAGCTTCGTCAGTTTCTGTGTGACCTCTTCAATGATTTTGGCGCTCTGCCCGAACTGTTTCTGGAGCGTGTCGAGGGAACCTTTCTGATGTTCCGCCAGCTGTTTTGTCATTTTATCCAGCTGATCCTGAAGCGCTTTACGGGTCTTATCGTCCCCGTCCTGTACGGACGTGCGGAGCTTCTCCATCACGTCCAGCATCAGCTTTTGAGACTGGTCGTCCTGAGGCTGTTTGAGCTTCTGCAGCTCGGAGATTAAATAGATAAGCGCGCCCACGATGGCGAGCCCTATGATTACATAAAGAATTTCCATAATTCGAAAGAAAAACTGATGAGTAAAGTGTAGGTGAGTATGCACTCACCGTCAAGAACATTATATCTTTTCGTTGAGCAGATCCTCCATAAAGCACCCGATCCCAAAAAGATCCTTGTCGTATTTGCCGATGTCCGGAAAATCCAGCGCCATGATTTTTTGATACACCACGCCGATAAGTTTTTTGAGCCGTGCCGTTTCCTCGTCGGAAATTTCAAGTTCCAGGGACAGCATCTCTTTATCCCTGGGTTTCAGGAATTCAAGCACGCCTTTGCTGACGGTTTTCCCCCGGTATTCGCGGGAGTTTTCCACGAGAATTTTATAAAAGACGAGCTGAAGCCTGTTCTGCCATGCCTTTATTTGTGCGTACTCGTCCGTAGGTTCCCAGGTGTCGAACGTTTTCCCGGTTTTGTAATCGAACACAACGATTTCATTCCTCGAGGAATCCAGGTGCATGCGGTCGATCTGGCCGTTGAGTGTGGCGCCGTTGACCACGACCTGCTGGCTGATGAAACTCACTTCAACTTTATCCTGCGGGTCGATGGTTTTGTGTCTGTTGTCATAAAAAACCTGAAGATGGTCGAGCCCCTCCGCCAGTTTTCTTTTGTAATCGTTCTTGTTGAGTCTTCCCAGACTGAGGGCGTCCTCGAACTGCTTTTTTAAAAAATCCGCGGAGGGTAACTTTTTCTCCTGCTTATAGGCAAGATAAAAATTGGCGAGAGCTTTATGCATGGCGGATCCAAAGGCCGCGTTCGGCGACATCATCTGAGGGAAACGCAGCAGATTTCTTTCCAGAAAAAGATGCGGCCCGCCCTCGATCACGTTCAGAAAATTCGTGAGGTGGGTAACACTCAGGCGGTAATTCTGGAGCACGCCTTTGAGGAGATGTTTCTCGTCTTCCGAATACGGCTGGTGTCGGCGGATCTCCTGCTGGAGTTCCACGAGTGTTTCCGCGCCGTATTCTTTGGCTGCACGCTCCACAGCTTCAGAAATATGAATTTCCGTTCCGGTTTGCCTGGGTTTTTCTTCTGCAGTTTCTTCGCCGCCCGCATCGCTCAAGAACCGCAGATGAACCTGCTCTTTGCCCTTCTCGTCAAAGCGGTGGTGGGTAAGGTACAGCTCGTGTTTGGCGCGCGTGATCGCCACGAAAAAAAGTCTCAGCACGTCGTCCGTGGTTTCGTTTTCCGGGGAAAGCGGAAGATTGGAAGGGAACTGCAGTTTGTCGTGCGAGCGTTTGATCCAGGAACTGTCCTGGCAGTTGATGACGAAAACTTTCTCGAACTCAAGACCTTTGGCCTTGTACACCGTCATGAGCTGAACCGCATCGCTGTTGGTGCTGAAGGAAAGAGTCTGGTCGAGGGGGATTTCGTTGCTTTCCAGAAGGTGCACGAACTTGAGCACGTCCGGGACGTACAATGTTTCGGCGGCGTTATGCTTGCGGATTTTTGCGATGAACGCCTGGAGATTCGCCAGGTGCTCAAAATAGCGGCTTTTGGCATCCGCGAACTTATCTTCGCTGAAATAAAACTGTTTGAACGGGCTGCGGAACGGTTCACGGTCATCTTCAAACATCAGCGAGTGCTGGTCGGTCGCGTCGTCGTACTCATCATTGGGCAAAGTGTTTTTTTCCGCACCGGTGATGCGATCGATGATCTCTTCGGCCGTACGTTCCTTGGCGTCAGCCGCCAGATCGATGAAAAACTTGGCAACGGTTTTGAGGTACGCGGAATCGGAATCCAGCATCACCTCCATCCAGCGTTTGCGGGATTTAAGAGCCGTTGCAGCGAGCTTCCACAAAGCCACCCGGTTGATGCCCCAGAAGGGAAAACTTAAAATTTCAGGCAGAAGAAAATCGGCCTGTTCCTCGTCGTGACGGAGCATGGAATCCACAAACTGGAGCATGGTGATGATCTCACGGATCTGTGGGTCTTCCAGCAAATTCCGTTTCCTTTCATACGCCACGGGAATGCCAAAATAGTTGAGCGTTTTGGCCGCCGCTTCAAGAACACGGTGTCTTGGCGACAGCACAGCGATTTCGGAAGGTGTGCATTTTTTTTCGTCGAGCATGGCCTTGATGTTTTTCGCGATCCAGAGGAACTCCTCAAAGCCGGTTTCAAATTCCCGTTGAACCAGCGCCCCGGTGGGAAGGCCGGTCCTGGAAGCAACGAGCTCTTTCTGAATACTGCCCTCCAGCCGGTTTTCCAGACGGTCTTCGCCCTGCAGGATGACCTTTCTGGCAAAATCCAGAATCTGCTGGGTGGAGCGGTAGTTGCGGGTCAGGACGATAATGGCCGGGTCGCGGAACTTCCGGCTGAATCCCAGAATATTTTCTACGTTCGCGCCCTGGAATTTGTAAATGGACTGGTCGTCGTCGCCCACCGCCATGATGTTCGGACGGCCTTCATGGAGTTCGGAATCCACCAGCAGATCAAGCAGTCGCATCTGGGCGCCGTTCGTGTCCTGAAACTCATCCACCAGGATGTAGAGATACTTTTCCTGAAGCGTATAGCGGAGGTCGGGGTGGTTCTCAAAAGCTTTCACCACATCCAGAAGCATGTCGTCATAGTCAAACAGACCGTGCCGGTGAAGTTTCTGCAGATACTGATCGTAAATGTCACAGAGCTCAAAATTCTTCCTGAGCCGTTCGGAATCTTTGAGAATCGTTTGTTTCTTGCCGTTCTTTTTAGTGAATCGGTTTTTCCATTCGGTGACCGGTTTGGTACTGCCTTCTTCCTGAGCTTCTTTGAGCGCGAGGGACAGAGATTCCGTGATTTTTCCCCGAAGCGTTTTTGGTGCGGCGGCTTCGTTTGCCGCTCCGTCCCCGGATGGAAGTTCCGCCAGTTTTTGCACGAGCCCTTCCAGGTGCGGCAGGATGCTTTTGCTGATTTTTCCTTCAAAAACCTCGGCGATCAACGGTGCGGACTCATCCAGAAAAAGTTTGTCCTTCTCCAGAACGGCGCGGAACTCTTCGGGACTGAAGCCCGCTTTTTTCAGGTCTCCGATCCTCTCCTTAGCCTCTTTGATGTAGGTGTAACCGTGCTCGGGATGATACGAACCCAGGAGACTCGTATGTGGCAGGGTCTCAAAAATTTCCTGAAGAATTTCCAGCTGCTTGATGTCGTCGGCAGGGGAATAGCTGGAGCCTTTATAAAAATATTCGGGATGCTGGGCGATAATTTCGCTCCCGAAACTGTGGAACGTATGGACGGCGATTTTGTACGCCTCGGCGCCGATCAGACCTTCCAGACGCTTCTGCATGTTCACGGACGCCGAGTCGGTGAAGGTAAGACACAGAATCGATGAAGGCAGCGTGTCGGTCTGCCTCAGAATATTCGCCGCGCGTAAACTTAAAAGTTCTGTTTTCCCGGAACCCGGCCCGGCAACCACCAGGACGGGTCCCTCGATGGTGTCCACGGCCTTTTGCTGTTCGGGATTCAGCGCACGGTAGCGTTCCTCATACATCTGTTCGTGATTCGTTTGGATGTCGGAAGATTTCATGAACGTGTTTATTTGATGAGTTTTTCGAGTTCACCCCAAAACTCGTCAGTCGGTTTCACTTTGAGTCCATACTGGATTCCGTTTTGGCCTTTGCGGTCACGGCATTTCCTAAGACATTCCATTTTTTTGCACAAATACACGCTCCTTCCGCTACTGGTACGGGGCTCGTTCAGGATAAGTGCACCGTTTTTAAGCCTTGTGACAGCCAATAAATCGTCCTGATTGAACCGTTTTCTGCACCCGGTACAGGTTCGTTGCGGTTTTGTTGTTTTTATGTTCATTTGGCATTCAAAAAACGGCTTATTTATGCTATAATTATTAGATTTTATTCGCGATTCACAGCACATATGCACTGTAATCAAAATTCCACAAACGAACAAGGCGGATTCCTGATCAAACGTCTGGTCTATCAGAAACCTGCGGAACAACCAAAACCCGGGTCGGATAAGCCGGGGGAAACGGAAGTTTCGGAAGGGAAAGAAACGCTCAGTCCGCGTGCCTTGCTTGCCGGTCTCAGCGCCGAAATCGGCATTGAAGGACCAATGAAAGAGATGCTGATCATCGAACGGGGGCTCACAACGGAGGGTCAGAAAGCAGAATTCACCTACCAGCAGGATAAACTTACGGCAACCAAAGAAAAGGACGGCGTGGTGTGGAGAAACGAAAAAGGTGAAGTCATTCAAAAAGCCGTCTGGCTCAAAGGACGAACGGACAAAAAAAACGAGGAACACCAAAAGAACCTCGGGACGTACTGGAACGAGGTGGATAAAAAATATTCCAGGGACGAAACCGTCCGCAAAGCCGCGGAAAAAGAGATCATGACGGACCTGCAAAAGGCGGAAGCCGAAGAGATCTACAACCTTCAGGGCGGCTGGAACAAGGCACGAATGTCACGGCTGTTTCTGGGAGATAGGAAAGGCAGCGGCTTCACGTTTACCGTCGACCTGAAGAACAACGACAAGTTTGAAAACTACATCGGGGCGGGGGATATTCTTCCTCCGACGGTCAGCAAAATCCTCGTCATCGACTCCAAAGGGCAGCAGCGAACCGGCACGCGCCAGGTCATGAACGGCCGCGTGGGCTATTTTGACGCCCAGGGGTACATCCCGATTTTTAGCGGATATACCATCAGTGTTCTGGAAACCATTCCGGAAGGCAGCGCGGCGGCGGTGGAACAAACGAAAAAAGAAGAACAGGCCCACACCGAAATGAAGTGAAACATCTGGAGAAAAGACGAAGCCGCCCCGACGGTACTTGGAACGTCCATCAGTCCCACATCCGGGTACCGCTACGAAACCGTCGGCGGGAAACGGGTGGAGGTTAAACCGCCCAAGCCGGGTGAACCCGTCTATGAAGCCAAAGAACCCAAGCAGGTCGAAGTGATCGAAAACCCGGAGGAACGCGAGGAAGTGTTCCAGTTCGGAAAAGAGAAAGTGTACATCAGCGTCCCAAAAAATCTTGAGCAATATCACGGGAAAAAACCGAGGGTTGTCGTCTACTTCCATGGCAATGGGGGAAGCATCGGCGCAAGTCTTTCGGTTCTGAAAAAGGAAGTACAGAAAATGCGCGCCGCAGGGGATCCGGTCATTCTGGTGGTGCCGGAAAACAGGCTGGGCGGATGGAAAGATTTCCAGGCTCCCGGAGCGTTCACCAAACTTATGGCACTTACCGACCAGGTGAGCGGAATACCCGATACGGAAATCACGATCTCTTCCCACAGCGGAGGATACCTGGCCGTCCAGAGAATACTGGAATCCGGTGAGCATTACGACCGCATCACCACACTGGGGATGCTCGATTCAATGTACGGGAACGTCAACCAGTCCATCATCAAGTTCGCGTCCGATCCAAGGAAAAAAGTCCGCAGTACCTACACACCCCACCTGGCGGATAAAAACCAGCAGATGGTCGCGACATTATTGCCGGGGGTAACCCCGACCCAGGATGGCAGGGACACGGTGTGGAGTGACGAAACGGGGCGGATCGACATCCGTACCTGCCGCACGAACCACGGGAGCGCGCCAAGTGCATACTTCAGAAGTTTTGTAAGTTAACCTATGGAAAAGTTCCTTCACCTCAAAACTTGCCATTCAGGAGAAACCGAACCGACATTCGGCATCAAACGCCTGTGCTACATCGACGAAAAACCGAAGGAAGGATCCACGGATGAACCGAAGAAAAAACCATTGGCGCTTTCCGACATCGGGGCGGATATTTCCGATGAAGAAAGCGGCGAAGCCTTACAAAAAGCCAAGGCAAACCGCGAGGAGCGCAAGGAGGTCGTTGCCGATACCAAGGACGAACTTGCCGCGCTCAGGGCATCCCTGGGACCTCTGCCGGGAAGTCCGGAAGCGGAAAAAAGGAAAACTGAGGATGAGGCGAAACGGAAAAGAGATGAGGAGGAAAAGAAAAAAGAGGGGGAAAAAGGAAAAGAAAAAAAGCCCGGGAAGATTGAAAGGGCCCCCGACGCCATGACCGGATCGCAGTTTATTGAAGCTTTCGACCGGTGCAAAAATCATGAAGAGCGGCAGAGACTCATCATGGAGCAGGCGGCAAAGGGAGCCTTTTCTCCCGATAGCATGACCCCAAAGTATTATGACACGGAGGTCGACGGAAAAAAGGTAAGGGTGAAAATGCTCAACAATATCGAGTTCGGAGTGCCGGGTGACTCAGTCCGGGTGGCAATGGACGGACAAACCTCGCAGGCCATCGCCGACATGCTAGGTGGAACCCTTCCATCAGCCGATTTTTACAGAAGAGTCTACAGTGACCCGAATGTCCAGAAAATGCCTTTCTTCTATGGTGGAACGCTTGAAACGGAATGGAGAAGAAAGGGTGGGCACCCCTCCACATTCCACGTGACCGACTCGCGCGGACGCACCTATCCATCCGGAAAGGTGATGCAGTCGGGGGAATACATGGCCATGCACAGCCAGATGCAGGACGAATGGCTCGACCGGAACGGTGTCGACCGGAAACTCTTCATGGTGGGCGGAAGAAAAACCGTTTTTGCCCCTGACGTTCCGGGAGCCCCGGACGGGAAAATAGTTTTTGGCGGCGGACTGTATGCCGTTCCATATCAGGTACCGGATCCCAACAATCCCGAGAAGACAAGAACGGAATACCGGGTGGACGATACTCCTGATAAATTCGTGCAGGGCATCGGCGATCATGCCCATGAACCAACCTGGCACGACTACGCCGCCGGAACCGATATCGTTCTGTCTGTTGAAGTTGAGGGGAAAGAAGTACCGATGAATCAGTTTATGACTGACGAAAAATACGAAGGAACCCGGAAAGCGTTGTTCGGACCGGGAAGCAGTATTGAAAATCGGTATAATCTTCCTCCGTGGATGCAGGGGTATGTAGATGACTACCGGAAAACCAACGAAGGCAAATCACCTGTGGGAGCCGGTGAGGTTAAAGCCCAAACGCCTTCAAGGGTCTTTGAAGGAATATCCGCCGCCGACATTCAAAAAGGAACGGTGACCGATGAGTACGACTACACCGTCGCCGGGGGAGCTCCGGGCGGGCACGTCAAATTTGTAAAAACGGGCGAAGGTGACATCGCGATCATGGGCTGGCAGGGAAGAGATTACCAAGTGAAAGTTGATCTGAACAACTCATCAGGAGTAGGAAAATCAATGGAAGGTTATGGAGCACCCGGAAGTGAAATTGCTGGTCCTTTTGCATATGTCATGTTGCCATATTTCAGAAAACGTGGATACAAAAAGGATGACATCGTTCCGTTCGAATACAACGGACAACAGTACCTTGCACAATACCAGATCCACAACGACGGTCCGAACGGGCCGATTCCATACGACCACCCGGGAGTCGGCATCATGATGAAAAAAGAAACGGACGCATTTTCCGGAATACCCCGTACATCGGGTCTGGCTCAGGGTCCTGCCCCATTTGAAAGACCACAAAAATCCGGTGATCTTATCGCACCTCCGAAGCCGTCAGAACTCATTGTTCCTCCGCCAAAAGTTGGGGGTGGCGCTCCCCGGGCAAAGGTTGCATCAGGAGGAGGAACATATGGCGGTGGCGTGCCAAGTTACAGTCCGGCACCGGGATACTCTCCGGGACCGGCTCCGTCATACAGTCCGCCGGCCTACGTACCGCCATACAGCCCGGATAAACCAAAACCGGTTCCCGTGGAACGAAAAGAATCTGGAGAATACATCATCAAAGGCTCCACACTCTTCCTTGGTGATTCAAATTCAGTCGCAGCGTTCAGTCGCGCGACCATCAATGTGGAAGGAAACATTCATACCATAGCAAAAGGGAGTATGGATGCCGACTGGGTGTTGTCACAGCTGGAGGAATTTGAAAAAACCGGGGAACTTAAAAACTTTAAAAATATGGTCGTCACCGCCGGAGTGAATGGAATCGGCAGGGGACCGGTTGCCATTTTCAATACGCTAAAGAAAATCTGGGAAATTGGAAAAAAGTACGGCATCAAAGTGTATGCGGGAACGCTCGCGCCATTCAAAGGCTGGGGGAACTTTGGTACCGGCTATGAAAGATACAACGAAATCCGCAAAGAGGTGAACCGTATGATCCGCGAATCGCAAGAAAAAGAGGGAATACCGACCGCAATTATCCCATACGATGAACTATGCGCAGACCCAAGTGATCCGGATAAACTTGCGCCGGAATACGATAGTGGAGATCATCTTCATATTAAGAAAGCGGCGAATGCCAAACTCGTTGCATCGGTAGCCGGTGAAAGACTTGGTAATACAAAAGACGCCCCGGAAGTTCAGGGAGCGCCTGAGCAGGTCGACTATACCATCAATCAAGGTGCCCCGGGCGGAGTCATCAGTTACTATCCCTCCGGAGAAGCAAAAATGACCTTTCAGGGAAAAGAATACAGCCTTAAGGTTGATACCAAGTACCAGACTCCCGATCTCACCAAACCGCCGGAGGGTTACACTATCAATACGAACCCATCTCTCATGCCGGCAGTTATAGATTTTGCCTTGCTTCACAGCATGCTGAAGTGGAATAAACCGCAGGGGACGGAAATGCCGTTTGAATACGAAGGAGTCCAATACATCGCCAAACTTGCCTGGCATACCGATCATCCGGGCGCTGATCTCTATGTAAAAGCTTAACACATCAAAAAACCCCGCGAAACGCGGGGTTATAAAGTTCTCTTCATAGATGGTCGTCCCGGAAACTATTTTTTCTTGGACTTCTTGGCTTCAACTTCCTCTTCAGTCTCTTCACCGGACTCTTCCTTTTCGGACTTCTTGGTCTTCTTCTTGGCGGCTTTTGCCTCCTCTTCCGCTTTTGCCTCTTCTTCGGCTTCCTTCTTGATCTTCTTCTTGGGTTCCTCGGTCAAAGCCTTGATGGAAAGTCCGATGCGGTGTTCGGTAGGTTCAATAGCAATAATCTTTGCCTTCACTTTTTCACCGATCTTCAACGCTTCACTTGGATCTTTGATAGCTTCCGCGGTGATTTCCGTAAGGTGAATGAGTCCGTTGATGTCGTCGCCAAGCTTGATGAAGGCGCCGAACGGAGTGAGTCTGTTGATTTCACCTTCAATCACATCGCCGATCTTGAAAGCTTTCGCAGCCTCCAACCATGGATCTTCAACGAGTCTCTTCATGGACAGGGAGATCTTTTCACCCTCGATCCCGATGACCAGTACTTCAACATCATCGCCGAGTTTGCCGTAGTCTGCCGGATCCTTCACATGGCCCCAGGCGATTTCCGAAATGTGGACCAAGCCTTCCAAACCGTCAAAGGCAACAAAGATACCGAATTTGACGATACCGCTGATCTTGCCCTTCACCTTCTGACCGACCTTGAGGCTGGTCAAAGCCACCTTGCGCTGTTCTTCCATGGCGGCCTTTTCGGAAAGGATCAATTTGCCGTTCTCTTTGTCGATATTGATAATCTTCACGAGGAACTTGGTACCAACCAAAGCCTGTAAACGTTGGAGAATCATGTTCACGTCGGCACCGTTGACGCGAGGATAGTGGAGCGGAGCGAGCTGTGAAACCGGGATAAAGCCCTTGATTCCGTCGATTTCAAGCAGAAGACCACCCTTGTTCGCTTCATTCGCGTTGACAGTAATAACATCGCCGCGTTCAAACGCCTCTTCAAAGCGCTTCCAGGTTTTCTCCTGGCTGGCCTTGCGGAGGGAAAGCACGATGTAACCTTCATCATCCTCTTCGTCGATCACGTACGCGGAAATATTGTCTCCTACCTTAATTTTTTTGAGGGTGTCCACGCTGTCGCGAGCTTCACGGCCGGAGATAAGACCGGTCATGACACCGTTAATATCCACAAGAATCTTGTTCTTATAGATGCTGACCACCTTGCCATCAACCAGGGTTCCAGGCTTCGGCGCAACGATATCAGGGGCGTTGGCCAAAAGCTGCTCCATGATATGGGCGGCAGTCTTGGTTTGGGTAGCTGTTGCCATAAATAAATAGTACCGGGCAAAGTCATTAGGAGTAATGCTTGGGTAAGTGCCGACTCTGCCGGGATTTAGAAAAGCCCTTACAAAAGCTCAACCATTGTAAGGGCTTCAAAACGTGTTGTCAACTCACTTTATGAGGGTGTTTTGACCGTTTTCCTTACCTTTTTCTCGGGTCTGTCCGGCTTGTCGGTTTTGAGATCCCCCTTCACCAGTTCGAACTCGAACCTTTTCAGCTCTATGCCATCATCTTTTGCAAGAATCTGGATGGTGTCGCCCTCCTTGAATTCATTTTCAAGGTAACGGGTTGTTAACGGATCTTCCACGAGCTCCTGAACCTTGCGGCGCACCAGACGGGCACCAAATTGACGGTCGTAGCTGATCTTGGCCAACGCTTCCAGGGCTCCGGGAGTAAGATCGATGGTGATATTCTTGTTCTTGATGCGGTCCTGAAGGTAACCGATCTGAAGTTTTACGATCTCTTTGATCATTTCGTGCGTGAGGGCGTTGAAAACGATGATCTTATCGATACGGTTGAGGAACTCGGGACGGAAGTACTCCTTCAGGTCGTCCAGAATGGTCTCCTTGGCGTGGTTGTATTTCTCCTCGGCCTTGTCGAGATCCTTTTCACTGACGTTAAATCCAATAGGTGCGGCTTTGTCTGTCAACTTTTTGGCGCCAATATTGGAGGTCATCACGATGATAGTATTCTTGAAGTCCACTGAACGTCCTTTGCTGTCGGTGAGCTTTCCGTCTTCCAGGATCTGGAGAAGGAGATTGAACACATCGGGATGAGCCTTTTCAATTTCGTCAAATAAAACAACAGAATAAGGCTTTCTGCGGACGGCTTCCGTAAGCTGGCCGCCCTCTTCATAGCCCACATATCCCGCCGTGGCTCCTACCAGGCGTGAAGTATTGTGGCGCTCCATGAATTCACTCATGTCGATGCGAATGAGGGCATTTTTATCTCCAAAAACCTCTTCGGCCAAGGCCTTTACCAGTTCCGTCTTCCCAACACCCGTAGGTCCCAGGAAAATGAACGAGCCTATCGGACGGTTGACGTCGCTGAAGCCGGCACGTGCACGTCGGATAGCCTTGGATACGGCCACCACGGCATCATCCTGTCCCACGATGCGGCGCCTGATGGCGTCTTCAAGTTTCATAAGGTTCTGAACATCCTCCTTGACCAGCCTGGTCACGGGAACGCCGGTCATCTGGGAAACGATCCGTGCGATGTCGTCTTCCGTTACTTTGTCGCGCTTATCGCGAGGGATCTTGACGACCTTGCTGGCCTCAATCTCATTAAGCAGTTCAAGCTCGCGGTTGCGGAGTTCGGCTGCATGTTCGTAATCCTGTGCCGCCACGGACTCTTCCTTGGCCTTGATGGTCTTGCTGAGCTCTTTCTGGAGCTTGCGGATCTTGTCGGTATTCACCTTGCTCTTGATGCGCTTGACCGAAGCCGCCTCATCCATAAGGTCGATGGCTTTATCCGGAAGGAACCGGTCGTTTACATAACGTTTGGAAAGATAGACAGACGCTTTGAGTGCCTCGTCGGTGATGAGCAGATTGTGATGTTCCTCAAAACTGTCGCGCAGACCCTCAAGGATTTTCAGGGAATCTTCTTCCGAAGGTTCCTCGACCTTGACCGGTTGGAAACGGCGTTCCAGCGCGGCATCGGTCTCAATATGCTTCCGGTACTCCGAAAGTGTCGTCGCGCCGATCATCTGAATCCGGCCCCTGGAAAGGGCAGGTTTCAAAATATTCGCGGCATCCAGACTTCCTTCTGCTGAGCCCGCACCGATAACCGTGTGAAGTTCATCGATAAAGAGAATGACGTTATGCACGGAAGCCGCTTCATCAATAATTTGCTTGATGCGTTCTTCAAACTCACCTCGGTATTTGGTACCAGCCACCACGGCGCTCATGGAAAGGGAAAGAATTCTCTTGTCGAGCATATGGTCGGGTACTTGTTCGGTGACGATTGCATGGGCGAGCCCTTCCGCAATAGCCGTCTTGCCCACACCGGGTTCGCCGATGAGTACGGGATTGTTCTTAGTCTTGCGGCAAAGGATACTGATGGAACGCTCGATCTCTTTGCTGCGGCCGATGACCGGTCCGAGTTTACCCGCGCGGCACTCCGCGATCAGGTCGGAGGTAAAATAATCAAGCGCAGGAGTCTTGGAAGTTTTTTCTTCTTTCTGATCCTGCTTCTGTGTCTTTTGGAACCCGTTCTGATCTTTCTCCATGTTTCCAACCAGAACGCCATGGAGCCCGCTCAGGAAAAACTCTATCGGATTCATCATCTGGGGGTTGCCCGCCTGGCCGTTGGCACCGTTGGCGCGGTGTGCCTCCTTGGCCTTTTCAAAAGTTTGTACGAGCTGTTCTTTGATGTCCTGGGGATTGATTTTCATGTTTTCAAGAATCACGGTCGCGGCCGTGTTTTCCTGGCAAACAAGGGCATACAACAGGTGCTCGGTACCCACGTAGGAGTGGTTGAACTCGTGAGCCGCGCGTACGGCGTCTTCAATAACTTTTTTGGCAAAACCGCTTAAGCCGCCCCATCCCTTCTGGGAACCGTTCGTGACCGGCGTCATGCGGCCGACGGTTTTGAGGACAAGGTTTACGTTTTCCAGTGAAACGCCAAAGCTCGTCAAAATGGAAGCTCCTAGCGAGTTTTCCTGGCTCAAGATTCCAAGCAGTACGTGCTCGGTTCCGACATAATTGAGTTTTGAGTCGCGCGCTTTTTCCTGCGCCACGATGAGCGCCTGCTTGGCCTCTTTAGTGAATTTTTCAAATCTGTTATCGTTCATAGTTTTGAGGAGTTTTATAAAAGTTTTTTTATTTCTAGTAATTCTAGCATAAGGAAGACCTTTTTAGAACTTCCGATTACGAATTGATCTTTACGTATGAAAAAATATGGTCTGTGTAAATATTAGCACTTCTCATATTAGAGTGCTAACGTAAGAAAGTCAAGATACTGATGCCAATTTCTGCTGCGAAATAAGCAAAAAGTTGTGATGTGAACAAAATTATTGTTCCTCTATCGTGGAAATCATATTCCGGAGTGAACCGTCCATGGATGAAGGCCCGCTGACACGGTACAGACGGCCATTTTCACCTTTATAATAATAGGTAACAGTATCGCCGCTGGTGGTTTTTACAAGAGCTCTGCCATCAACTGTCACCGAAGTTCCGGATGGGGCGCTTCCCGAAACGATATCAAGTTTTACAATTCCCGGCTCTTCATCCACGGGTTTTGATCCAAAATCGTAGCGGCGGATAACGCCGGATTCATCGGTGGTGGACTGTCCGAAATACCAGCTTTTTGGATACTGGAGGGCAAACTTGTATCCGGTGCTCGTGAATGAGCTGTAACCGGGTAAGAGCTCCTGGGTGGCACCGACGGATGTTGTGGATTCGGTAACGGGTTCGGGGGACGGTGTTGGAGTGACGGCCGGGGTAACATCAGGTTCAGGCTCGGGAGTAGGCGCTGGGGCCGGACTCGGGGAAGGCGTCGGCGCGGTCGGTGAAGTTTTTTCCGGAACGTTGTTCACCGTATCGTCCACTTCGGCATCCGAATCATTCGTTGCCGGTGTGCCATTCATGAGTTTGAAGGAAGCGAGAAAATCATAGAAAACATTCTGGTCCTCGATGGACTGGGAATCGCCGCCGCCCTGATAACTTACTTCAAAGAATTTCCCGTCTGCATCAAAATAAAAATGAACCGATTGAGATTCCGGGGAAATTTTCTTGTATGCACTTATTCCATCAAGTCCGATCTTGCTTTTGCTGATGCCCGCCGCCAGCAGCGTCGTAGGATTGTCGTTCGTCAGCTTTAAAACATCGCCCACAAGAGTTTTACCTGAATCATGTGAGGTGGCGC
>JAYRRV010000081.1:0-5288 GCA_041909955.1 Candidatus Altimarinota bacterium | reverse complement strand
TGCAGTTCTTGCCGACTTCATCCAGCCCCCCGACGGGAATCAGGCGAAGCTTTCCGCGGTAGTGCGGGCGGTGTGCTCCAAATGGAGCGGCTGCAGGACTCTTCCCAAAAACCGGTTTCACCGAATCCTGGGATTTTCCGAACAGCCCGAAGAATTTCTTTTTTGGCTGAGCGGGCTGGGTAACCGGAGTCGGCTGGTTTCCTCGATTGGCTCCTTTTTGGCCGTGGTGCCCCTTATGTGGTCCTTTGTGGCTTGGCGCAGCCATTTTTTGGTTACCAATAAAAGGCTTGCGACCGTGTGTTTGCCCATGTGGAGGGCGTGCGACTGCAGGCTTAAAGTGTTTTGCTCCGTGTTGAGGAGCGCCCGCGGCATGAGCCGTGGCGGGTTTGTTGGCGGGATGCGCTTGGTGTGGTACCGCCGGTTTTGGCTCCTGAGCAGGAGCGGGATGCGCTTTGTGCGTATCCATATGGAGATTCTGCTCGATCCATTGATCAAGCTTGTCCCCTTGGTGCGCTTCGGGTCCGGTTGAACCGGATCCCTTCGCCCTCGCGTTGTGCGCGTCGGCAGGGGTTTGCCCTTGTTGTTCGTCGTTCATTTAACGAAAAAATTTAGGTAATAGTGTTTTATTATTCATCTGCTGGGCGCCACCATACAGATGTTTAATGATCGTATCAGTATAGCACAGTTTCCTTCATATTGGAATCGGGCTCTGGTTTGTGCACTTTGCAATTCAGTGGGTCAGAGTATATCATTTGCGAGCGATAACATCAAAAGATTATGAAGCAAACAACCAAAATCGGGGTTCTGGGTGCGGGCGTGGAAGGATTGGAAACCGTGAAATATCTGGTGAAGCACGGGTATGAAAACATCACATTGTTCGATGAGAAAGAAAATCCGGGCGTTGATTTGTCTGCGGATTTTTTTCAGCCCCTGGCGAACCTTTCCGAAAACAAAACCCTGAATGTCCCTCTGGTGAAAAAATGTTTTGGGTCCGGAGCCTTCCGTGAGGCGAACCAGTGCGAGGTCGTATTCAGAAGCCCCGGAATCGATCTCAAAAAACTTGAGCCCTTGCGTAACAATGGTGTCCGTATCACGAGCGCGACCAGGTTTTTTCTTGAACAGTGTCCATGCCCGGTGATCGGCGTGACGGGAACCAAAGGGAAGGGGACGACTTCGACCCTCGTTTATCTTATGCTGAAGGAAGCGGGAAAAGATGTTCAACTAGGGGGAAATATCGGGGAGTCGCCGTTGAAATTTTTGGACACCTTGAAGCCGGATTCCCTGGTCGTGCTTGAACTCTCCAGCTTCCAGCTGCAGGACTGTGACCGCAGTCCGAATGTTGCGGTACTATTGGGAGTGACGAGCGATCATCTGGATTACCACAAAGACACTGACGAGTATTGGGAGGCCAAGGCGGCCATCGTGCGACATCAAAGACCCGAAGATATTGCGGTGATGAACCTTGATTACGAATCTTCCGAGTACTATGCAAAGTTTGTGGAGGCCAGAAAAATTTTCGTGAGCACCCGCAGGAGCGACGGGGACGGAGTACATCTTTCGGGCCCGATGATCGTGAACTGCACGCCACCGAAAGAAGGAGTGGCGGCGGGTTCACCGGGGGCCGGCGGCACGTGCGAGATGATTCTCAATTCCAACAAAGTCGCGTTGATCGGCAAACACCATCTGGAAAATATTTTGCCGGCCGTCGCGGTGGCTCGGCACTTTGGCGTTGCCATTCCTCAGATCCAGAAAGTCCTCACAACTTTCAAGGGACTGCCTCACAGGCTGCAGGAGGTTGCTGTTGCCGGGGACGTCCGGTATTTTGACGATTCCATTTCCACGACGCCGGAAACTTCCATCGCCGCGGTGCGGGCGTTTGCCCAACCTGTGATTTTGATCGCGGGAGGAAGTGAAAAAGGTGCCGACTATACGGACTGGGGCATTGCCCTTCAACAAGCGGCGAATTTGAAGTGCGTTGTTTTGTCGGGGGGCGGCCCCGGAGCGATGGCGGAACGGATGGAACAGGCGTTGAAAAGCGCGGAACTTACTCTGAATTCCCGCGGGCTGGGCGTGGGCGCCAAAGAGGGCGGCCGGCATTATCCGCTGGACATCGTGCGATGCGCCACATTTGAGGAGGCGGTAAAAACTGCACACGATAAAGCCGTTCCGGGAGACGTGGTGGTGCTTTCACCGGCCGCCGCAAGCTTTGACATGTTCAAAAACTACAAGGAACGGGGGGACAGATTTAAAGAACTCGCGATGAAATTTTCACAGTCCTGATCGTCTTCCGCTGAATCGGAGTCAATTATTTCTCCAGGCCGTCGATTTCCGGCATGGTTTTCTGGTCTCCGGCTGTTGCCGGAACCGGCTTTGGTTTGCGAATCATGGCAAGCATTTCCGGCGTGATGGTTTTGGTCAGGAAGAGCATGCCGATATAGATCACCGCCCCAAGCGGTATGAGCACGAAGACGTTTTTGTTCTGGATGAACTGGTAGGTGGGGTCGCGCAGGACGTAAATCACGGCCGCCATCACGATGGCGGAGAACGCGATTTTGATCGTATTCTTAAAACTGATGGTGAACTTGATGTATTTTTTCGCGATGAGGTAGGAAGCCACGGCGACGTAACATTCGGTGATGACGTTATCAAAGGCCGCCGCACGGACCCCGAACATCGGGATGAAGGTGAGATCCAGGATGAGGGTCAGAGCAGCGCCAAAAGCGTTACGGGTAAGAATTTTCATCTGTTTGTTGTCGGCCACCAGAATGAAGCCGAACAGACTGTTGATGAACGAAAACGCCAGAGCGAAAATCAAAATGGAAAGCACCACGTCGGAACCGTAAAAGCCCTGCGGAATGTTGCTCAAAAATTCCGGGCTGCTGATGAGGTAAATGATCGGATACGCCAGCACCACCGTCCCCGCGACCAGGGGCATGCTTCCCATCACCAGGAAGTCGAAGGCGAACTGGATGATTTTCTGGTGACTGCCGTCTTTGCGCGCCAGCGAGCGGGTGAGTACGGGCAAAACGGAATTCATGAAATAGAGCGGAATGATTCCCACGGCCTCCAGAATACGCATGGGAACTCCATACACTCCTACGTCCGCCGGGGTTTTGATGAGCGACAAAAGCACCGATCCAATGCGGAAATAAATCGTATTGAGCACGAGTGCGATGCCGTATGGAAGCGCCTTGACGATCACATCCTTCCAGAATTCCAGGTCGATGCGGTACCGGATGGTGGTCAGTTTGGCGGAGTAGTAATAGGTGATCAACAGCATGACCGCGTTCCCTGCCACTCCGGCCCATACCAGCTGGTAGAGCCCTTCCGTGGTGTCCCCGGGGTGAAGGAAATAGATCACGAACGCCATGTAACCCACGTTCACTACTTTTCCCAATACGGACGCCAATGAGTTGTACTGCATTTTTAAATGCACCTGCAGAACGGTGGAGACCGTCGAAGTGAGGATGTTCAACAACATGGCGATTCCCGCTATTCCGATCGCCACGGGAATGCGCGTGCCCTGGTATTTGTCTATGGAAAAGGCCGCTACCGAAGCAATGGCGATCATGATGACGGAAACCAGTGTGCGAATCGTGAGAATGTTTCCGATAATCATCGGTATTTTCTTCTCGTCCTTGGCCATTTCACGCACGCCGATGGTGTACAGCCCCAGATCGGCAACGATCATGAAAAACGCCAGGAATTCAAACGCGGCGGTGTACTCCCCGTACCCGTTCTTTCCCAGGTAGTTGGTGATAAGCTTGACGATGACGATCCCCAGCACTGCGATGAAGGATTTACCGATAATCTGGGCAATCGTGTTCCAGAGAATTTTGCGGGCGGTTGAGGAGCCGGAGCCGGGATGTGCTGGCTGGGAAGCCTGTGTTGCGGATACTGTAGACATCATTGGGCGCTAAAGCTTGAACAGCTTATCGGAAATCACGGCAAATTGCCAGACCGATGACTGAGGCTGCCACGGTACCATGCACCGTGGTATAATTCCCTCATGCACGAATACCGACAAAAACTGGAAACCATTAAGGAGGAGGTTGATCATGCGATCCAGCGAGTCAATCTTCCCGACCTCCACGGTAAAGTAAAACTCCTGACGGAAGCCAGTCAGAAACCCGATTTCTGGCAGCACCAGGCCGAAGCCCAAAGAATCACCAAGGAGCTCAACGACCTTCAAAAAGAGATCGCTTCCTGGGAAAAAATGCAAAGCGACGTTGACGGGTTGTTAAGCCTTTTCCCATCCATCAAACCCGAGGACGACCCGACATCGGCCGAGGAGTTCAAGCAGATGGTCAATGCGGTTGAAGCCCAATGGCACAAGCTTGAAGTGAAAACTTTTTTGAACGGAAAGTACGACGCCTGCAACGTGATTTTGAATATTCACGCGGGAACGGGCGGCAAAGATGCCCAGGACTGGGCCGAAATGCTGCTGCGAATGTATGTGCGCTGGGCGGAACGTCAGGGTTTTGAGGTCCAGATGTATGAAAAATCTTTGGGTGAAGAGGTGGGACTCAAAAGCGCCACCGTGTTCATCAACGGGCATCTTGCCTATGGCTATCTTAAGCGCGAGCGCGGCGTGCACCGCCTGGTGAGGCAGTCGCCGTTTAACGCCAAACACAGCCGTGAAACTTCGTTTGCGTTCGTTGACGTTCTGCCGGAAATCCCTGAGGAACAGCTTCCCGAAATCCGGAAAGAGGATTTGAGAGTTGATACGTACCGGAGCGGCGGGGCGGGCGGACAGAATGTGAACAAAACTTCTTCCGCGGTACGCATTACACATCTGCCGACAAACATCGTCGTCACGTGCCAGGATGAACGCAGCCAGCTCCAGAATAAAGAACGCGCCATGAAAATTCTCCACGCCAAACTCGTGGATATGATGGAAAAACAGCAGGTAGCAGAGATCAACCAGCTCCGCGGCGAACGTGTGGAAATTGCCTGGGGGAACCAGATCCGGTCGTATGTTCTGCATCCGTACACCATGGTGAAAGACCACCGCAACGACCACGAGGAGCACAACGTGGATGCCATTCTGGACGGCGACATCGACGGCTTTATTGAGGCCGAGTTGAAGGGCGTGAAAGAGTAGATTATACTGCGCCCGTCTTTTGAAACGACCATGACTCTTTTGAAACTTGAAAAAGGAAAGGACAATCTGATCCTCCGGACCGTTTCCAAACCGGTGAAAAAGATTGACCGGAAAATGGTGAAGTTCGTGAACGACATGGTGGAAACCATGTTTCATGAACACGGCGTGGGACTGGCCGCCCCGC
>JAYRRV010000080.1:0-11237 GCA_041909955.1 Candidatus Altimarinota bacterium | reverse complement strand
TGTTTCATAAACACCCAAAAAATACCACGATCCTACACCCTGAACATACCCTTTTTTGAAAGCAACAGACGATTGAGCTCCATATTGGCGGGTGGAAACTCATAATCGGACAACTCTTCCGGCTCCACCCATCGGACCTCCTGAACCTGCAGGGGCCGAGCCTCGCCCAAAAGAACCGAACAGCGGTGAAAACTGAGCATGACCGGACTCCCCTCCGATTCCGTAAGCGTCTGATGAAACGCCGGCCGAACCGATACCTCAATCCCCAGTTCCTGCATCAGTTCCCGCTTCAGGCACCGTCGCGCGTCTTCCCCGAATTCCAGTTTCCCCCCAGGGAACTCCCACAATCCACCATGAGGTTTGTGAGAAAGACGTTTGGAAATCAACACTTTGCCGCGGTGAATGACCACACCGGCCGCAACTTTTATGACCCCGGCGGGAGAATCAGGAGAAATATCCGGGACATCGGCAAAACGCACGGAGCGCAACCCGCGTGGCAAACGGTACACCTTCTCCTTTTGAGGTTGTAAATTCATGCCATTTTGTACAGCCGCGCAATGCTTTTGGAAACAGCACTCGGCACATTTCGGTTTGCGGGAATGACAAACGGCCGACCCCAAATCCATGAGAGCGTAATTAAAATCCCGTGCCGGAAGGTTCCCTATATACTTCCGGGCAAATTCAAACCGTTCACCTGGCTTCAACGTTTCAAACGATTCACCGAAAACCCTTTCAAAAACCCGGGAAATATTGGTGTCCAACGCCGGCACTTTTTCACCGAACGCAAAACTGGCGATCGCGGCGGCCGTATAAGGTCCGACGCCAGGCAGCTTTTTCAACTCTTCGTAACGGCCAGGGAACTTCCCGCCAAAATCCTTCATGATCACCTGGGCGGCCTTCTGCATGTTCCTGGCCCGACGGTAGTAACCGAGTCCTCTCCAGCACTCAAGCACGTCTTCCCACGAAGCCGCCGCCAAATCCCGCACCCTGGGAAACCGCTTCAAAAACCGTGCGTAAAAATCTTTCACCCGCTCCACCTGAGTCTGTTGGAGCATGATTTCAGACACCCAGATTTTGTAAGGATCTTTCGTGCGACGCCATGGCAGGTCGCGACGGTGCCTCGCATACCAGGCGGAAAGAAGTTTCCCGAACTTTTGAGGAGTATTGGTCTTCATTGAGACAAAGTGTATACTAGGAACCGCCTTAACATCAATCGCCTATGCCAACCTTCGACCCTCAAATCATCGCGGCAAACATGGTATGGATTATTCCCCTGGCTATCTGGGACCTTGTATGGAAAGCCGTAAGCATGTGGTATGCCGCCCGAAACGGGCAAAAGGGCTGGTACGTCGCCCTCCTCCTCATCAACTCGGTTGGAATCTTGCCAATGGTGTATCTGAAATTTTTTCAGAAAAAACAGTAAGTACCCCCATGAAACTTTCCAAAAAACACCAAAATATCCTCCTGGGGATAATCATCTTTTTTGCTGTCTGGTTCACCGCTCATACAGCATATGTGGTCTTTGACGGTCTCAATGACAATATCCGTCAGGCAGACATGATGGTCGTATTCGGCAACGAAGTCCTGCCAACGGGAGAGCCGTCGGACCGCCTTAAATCCCGCCTGGACAAAGCCCTGCAGATCTACCGGCAGGGATTTTCAAAAACCGTGATGGTCAGCGGCGGAACCGGAACATCGGGATTCGACGAAGCGAAGATCATGAAAAAATACCTCACCGATCTCGGAGTCCCCGAAGACCAAATTCTCGAGGACCACAACGGAACCAATACCCTCAAAACCGCGCAAAATGTTGCACAACTAAATCCGCAATCAGTCATCCTCGTATCACAATACTTCCACATTACCAGGGCAAAACTGGCCTTCCAAAAAAACGGGATCCAGCAAACCTATTCAGCCCACGCGGACTACTATGAACTCCGCGATATCTATTCAATCATCCGGGAGTTCTTCGGATTCTACGGGTACATGTTGTACTAAACATTATTAGCCTAATCGAAAAACTCGAACCGTAAATTGCGTTATTAACATAAATATGTTAATATATATTTGTAGCCTTCACAATAACTCATGCCTGAAACATCAAATAGCCATGAAGAAAATAGCCCTCAAGAACAACGCGACGCTCTTATAACGGCTGGTTTCCAAATAGTCTGCATGGCAAACGTAAAAATAGACCTGAGAAACAAAACTTATATAAATCGTGTAATAAGCGAGTTAATAAAAGAAGACAAGGTATGTGAAACCGTCGAGGACGGTAATGAAGTCGAAGTATGGAGCAAGGAAAGAACCGCGGAAGAATTGGAAACAATGGGATACCATCTTAGTTTTGAAGTGGACACTAGAATCAAAGGAGGAGCCGACCAATACGATAACGCAGTGGAAAACGCAAAACAAAGCGGCAAAAAATATTCAACCCGCCGCCGCGGCAGGATTGCTGAACTTTGGGAAAAAACCGCTTAAACAAGGGAGGGTAATTTATCTTTTGAACTGCTGCCTGATCTTTTCAAGTTTTTCCTTGATCCGGGCTTCTATGCCGCGGTCGGTCGGATCATAATAATGCCTTCCCGCCAGCTGATCCGGCAAATGAACCTGGCCCGCCACCCCGCCTTCATGATCATGCGCATACTGGTACCCTTTGCCATACCCCCATTCCTTCATGAGTTTGGTCGGGGCATTACGGATATGAAAAGGAACCTCAAGATTCCCTGTCTGCCTGATTTCCCGCTGTACGGAACCGTAGGCCGAATAGAGCGCATTGCTCTTGGGCGCCATACTTAAGTACACCACGCATTGTGCCAGATTCACGCCGCACTCCGGTATGCCGTTAAAATGGCACGCCTGCTGCGCAGCAACAGCCTGGCTCAAAGCATTGGGGTCCGCCATACCGATGTCCTCGGACGCGAAACGGATCAACCTCCGGGCAATGTATAACGGGTCTTCGCCGCCTTCAAGCATGCGGACCATCCAATAAAGCGCACCATCCGGGTCGGAATCGCGCATGCTTTTATGGAGTGCGGAAATAATATTGAAATGCTCCTCCCCTTTCTTGTCGTACCGCAAATTCTTCCGCTGAAGAACTTTCTGAATGTCATCGTGGGTAATCTTGTCCTTTTTCACCATCTTTAAAACTATTTCAAGCGTATTGAGCAGTGATCTGGCGTCTCCATTCGCAAACTGGACCAGAAAATCACGCCCTTGGTCATCGATCTCCAACCCGGAACGCTTTTCGAGTTCGGAAACTTTTTCCACCCCGCGCAGCAAAATCTTTCCGAGAGCCTCCTCATCCAAAGATTTGAAAACAAAAACCTGGGAACGTGAAAGCAGAGCGGAAATGACCTCAAATGATGGATTTTCCGTCGTGGCACCGATGAGAATAATCGTCCCGTCTTCAACATGTGGCAAAAGCGCATCCTGCTGGGACTTGCTGAACCGGTGGATTTCATCCACGAACAGCACCGTGCGTTCATTCATCTTCCTGCGCTCGCGCGCGCGTTCCACGACTTTGCGGACCTCAGGAACACCGCCGGTCACGGCACTCATGGTCTCGAACTCCGCCGAAGTTTCCTGGGCCACGATCATTGCCAGGGTCGTTTTGCCGGTGCCCGGCGGCCCATAAAAAATCATCGAATGGAGTTTGTCCTCTTTGATGAGCTCGCGCAGCAGTTTCCCGTCGCCCACAATATCCTCCTGGCCGAAATACTCCTCCAGATTTTTAGGCCTCAGTACATGCGCCAACGGCTGCGTCCACAAAGAACCTTGTTGTTCTTCAAACAGGTTACCCATACGTCTTCATGATGACCCTTTTTTCAAAACAAGGTCAAGTACCTTTTTCAGTCTTTTCCGAAAATTCAAAAAACACCGGCTTCGATACTTCAACGAGTTTCAGGTAATCCGCGGTTTTCATGATGATCGAATCTTCCAAGGAACCGGCATTGAAAGCTATCCGTTCGTTTTTCACGACAGATTGATCAATAAACAGTTCAAAGTCCAGAATTGGACGACCGAATGGTGGAACGGAACCGGAAAACAGCCCGGTCATTTCCATCAGCTCCTCCTTGGTCGCAAAACGGAAATACTTCTCGTGGAAGTAGTCCTTGATCGCCCGGGAATTCAGTTTCAGGGCTGCACTCACGACAAAAAGCTTGAATGAATCCCCTATCTTCATCAGCAAAGATTTTCCACCAATCATAGTACTTTCACCACGCACACGAGCGGAATCCTCACTCGTAAAGGTCGGCTCATGGTGAAGGTGACGAAACTCAACACCACTCTCCTGAAGCATCCTGATGATGGATTGAAATACTCTTTTGTCAGTCATACGTAAATAGTACCACAAAAAAACCCGGGGATAATCCTGACCGCCCCGGGTTTCCATAGATCAAATATAACCTTGATATACCTATTTTTTCTTTCCCATATCCATGTTGCAGCCGTTTCTGCACCCGCAGAACAGTTGATGCAAACCAAGTGCTACAAAGACCAGTGGCCAGTACTTCATCAGGGTGAATTCAGGCCAGACGCCGGTCGTGCCCAGTAAAAAGAGCACGCCAAAAACGAGCATGACCGCTCCGTTGCACATACGATGGCAACCACAGTGACCCATCATCATAAATAAAAGGGGTAAAGAAATGAAAGGAAAGAACGAATATTCAAAGTTTAAGCCACATCCACGCACGAGTAAAGAAAAACCCTCCTTATGGAAACAACACCCCAACCATCAGGGGGATATAAACAAGGGCAAAAAGAGTACTCAAAAACACCGCGGCTGCGGCCTTTTCGGGATGCACTTTCAACTGCGTTCCCAAAGCCACGGCATTCGCCGGCAAAGGAACAATGGAAAGCAGCAGCATCACTTTATAGATCCCTTCGGTAAAAAATTGAAAAAAAATCCTGTCGACGGAAACCAGTCCCAGCATCAAAAGCGGCCAGACCAGAAACTTCACAGCAAACGAACTCCCGATAAACTTCAGATCAAATGATTTCACATTCACCGTTGCAAGACCCATGCCAATAATCATCATCCCCAAGAGGGTATATGCCCCCTTGAACTGCTCAAAAAAAACAACGGCGGTTTCACTGAGGGTAAAATGGGACAAATTCAGGACTAAACCCGCAACAAATGCATACAGGGCGGGAAGCTTCAACAGTTTGAGGAAACTCTCTTTTGGCGTGTAATTCCCCCTGGCAAGAATGTAATACCCATAGGTACTCTCGAAAAGAATAAACCCAAGAATTGAAAAAACCATCAGGCTCAATATACCGTTGTCAAAAATCGCTATCGCCACCGGAAGACCAAAATAACCCGTATTACCGGAAGCCGACATGTACGCAAAAATATTCCTCGTCGAATCCTTCCACAACAGCCTGCTCATCACAAATAACACGGAGGCTATAATGCTGCAGATCACAAAAAAGAAAACCGGTAATACAAGGACCGACGGCTGAATTTCTGCCTTCAATACCCCATAAAGAATTACTGCGGGAGCAATAATATAAATCAGCAAATTTGCTATGGACTCACGGTCAACTTTTAAGACTTTGTTCGCCAAAAAACCCAGAAATATAGAAAAATACAAAGGGAGAAGCTTGAGCAGGAGAATAAAAAAGATTTCCATAAAGTGAATTGATTAAACGGCAAGAAAAGCTTAACATACTATCCAATTTTATGTTTCAGACCTTATGGAACAGCAGAAAGATTACAGCGAATTTCACGGACCAGAGTTCGGACCCATCACCGACGTTATCTGGGACGGCGACAACACCATATGGGACTGGATGAAATATGCTGTGGAAGCCTACGAAGCCATGGCACTGGCCATTGCCGAAGAAACGGGCAAACCGGAACCGGAAGTCGCGGCGGCCATGAAAAAATTCTACACCCAGGCGGGAACCATAGAAGACGACCGGCTCATCCAGGGACTCACCAATGCGGGATTTTTCAACGGAATCCCGAACTTTGACCGGGACAGGCTCATCGAAAAAGCACAAAAAGCCTTCGACACCGCAAGAAAAAAGAACCTCCACGTCTACAAGGGCGCATACAAAGGTTTCAAAACCATCCGCGAACACGGAATCAACAACAGGATCCTCACCGACGCTCCTGCAAGACAAGCAAAGATGAGGATTCGCCGGTCAAAACTTGGACCATTTTTAAAACATGTAAATGCCATGCCCTCGAACAACGATCCGGATCTCCCGCAGTTATTCCGCGACCGTGAAAGGGCCGGCGAATATTCCGTCGATTTTGACATCACCGAAATCCCCTGGGAAAAACCATACACAAATCTTGAAGAAATTCTCCACATGACCCGCAAACAGATACAAAAGCACGTGGTCATCATCGGCGACAACGACCGCAAAGACATGGAACTCGCCAGACGATACGGTTGCCGCGGAATTCATGCGGTCTATGGAGAAACCACCCAGGATCTTCTGAACAGACTGCTCCGGTTCTCTCCGGAAAAGGTGGCTAAAAAAAACAGTTCTCTTTCTCACGAGACACCTGACTCACAGGGACCGATCGTCAAAGTGACAAATCCCTACGAAATCCTGAAAGTACTGAATCTGAAGCCAGAAAAAAAGTGGTAAAACCCACCTTGCCTTCAAAACAGTTTTCTCGTAACCTTGAAAGACAATACAAACCACACCACCATTTTCATTTATCTTTCCATATGAAATACGAACCTAAACCACTGCCCTTCCGCAAGCAGCTCACGGGAATTTCCGAAAAAACCATGCAGATCCACCACGACAAACTCTACGTCGGCTACGTCAACAAACGCAACGAGATCGAGGAAAAACTCGCCAAAGCCGATCGCAGCCTGGCGAACGCCACCTACAGCGAATACGGGGAACTCAAGCGTGAGGAAAGCTTTGCCGCCAACGGGATTTTTCTTCATGAATATTATTTCAACGTCCTGGGAGGCGAAGGGCAACAGGGCGGCGAACTGGTGAAGGCCATTGAAGCCGAATTCGGTTCCTATGACAAATGGCTCGAAGATTTCAAGGCGGCAGGGATGGTTGCCCGCGGATGGGTTGTCCTTGCTTATGACTTCAACGACGCGCGCCTCCACAACTACCTGTGTGATTCCCACAACCACGGAGGCATCTGGGGCGCCATGCCGATCATGGTCCTGGATATGTACGAACACGCCTATTTCATCGACTACGGCTCCGACCGCAAGACGTACATCGAAGTCTACATGAAAAACCTGAACTGGAATGCCGCGAACGACCTGTACAAAAAAGTCATGACCATGGTTCCAAAGGCATAGAGCTGCTTCACAAAAACCGCGTAAAGGGGTACAATGTCTACAATCAGTAATTCGTAATTTTTCCCCACATGCCTGCAAAAAAAAGCAAATCCGAACCACGGAGCGGTGGAGCATCAACGTTTTCAAAAAGCAAAAAAGGTGGACGCCTTAAGCTCCTCTGCCGTTACTGCCACGCAGTGTATGAAGGCAAAGGATGGGTCCCGTTCGAAAAAATGAACCCGGCGATCATTGACGACCTCAAAGCCAGCACCTGCCCGGCATGCCATGAAATCAACGACCACGTATCCGACGGGGTACTCCACATCGGCGGAGCCGGTGTAAAACCCCACCTCAAGGAAATCCAGGGCCTTATCGCCCGCATGGGAAAACAGGCCGAGGCCAAAAACATCCTTGACCGCGTTGAACGGGTTGACGCCGAAAAAACGGGAATTGTTGTCTACACCACATTAAACCAGCTGGCCGTCCGCATAGGAAAAGCCGTAGCCAGCGCCTTCAAAGGCGGAAAACTGGTCATCAAATGGTCTAAAAACGACAAACCCGCGGAAGTCTGGTGGACCTACGACAAGGTAAAAAAGTAAAATTCTAAAATTTTTTGAATTTTAGATTTTGCGGCTGCTCAAGGGACACCGCCTCCCCCACCCAAGCGCCCGGACTTTACATTCCCAAGGTTTTTCTCTATCTTCTGTGGGCAATTTGACCAAAACCCATGAAAGTCATTGTAGACCGTGACCTCTGTATCGGCGCCGCACCCTGCGTGGCAATAGCCGGATCCGTGTTCCAGCTGGATGACGAAGGAAAAGCAATAGTCATCGACGCCCATGCCGCCGATGACGAAACCATCAAGCTTGCTGCGGAAGCCTGCCCCGTGCGGGCCATTATTCTGTGCGACGAGGAAACCGGAAAACAGATCTACCCACCGGAAGCGTAATGCCGTCCAACACCGCAATAGTTTTGAACATCAAACAAAACCCTCACCCGTTTTCATCAAGAGGATTTTTTGAGCGAACCTTGCCAGTCCAAAGCCCCAAGGTTAGTCTGGTATCTTGCCCTTTGCGTCCGACCAGATGGATATTTCCCCAAAAACCGCCGGTGAAATTGTATATGCGTGCCAAAACGCGCACAAAATCGTCATCATTTCGCACCGTAATCCCGACGCGGACTCCATCGGAAGCAACCTGGCAATGAGACAACTTCTTGAAGCAATGGGGAAGAATGTTGTTTCGGCATGTGTGGACCCTATTCCGCCTGAACACCACTTCCTGCGGAACGCACACACATATCAGACCTCATTCGACCTCACCACCACCGACCTCATCATCTGCGTGGACGCGGGTTCCACCTCCCAGACCGGCTTTTTGGAGCGCCAGCCGGAAATTCTCCAAAGCGGAAAAACGATCATCAACATCGACCACCACCCCTCCAACAACGGCTACGGCTCAATAAACCTGGTGGTTCCGGACGCCGCATCCACCACCCTGGTGATCTACAACCTTTTTAAACTCATCGGCGTACCCATAACCCCGTGTATCGCCACCAATCTTCTCTGTGGACTCTATTTTGACACGGGCAGCTTCATGCACTCCAACACCTGCGAAGAGGTCTACCGTACCGCGGGTGAACTTATGGAGGCCGGGGCGGACATGCCCGCCATCGTCAAAAATATGTATAAAAACCGCAGCGTCCGACAGCTCAAAACCTGGGGGAAAATCCTGGACGGGATGAAGGTTACCCCCAACAATGTGGTCGTCTCTGGCATAACCCAGGAAGAACTCGATGCCTGCTGCGCCAGTTCCGCAGATGCCAGCGGGGTCATCGACTATCTTAGCACGGTCAAGGACGCCGAATTCGCCACCCTCCTGGTGGAAGACGGCAAAGGGAACATCCGCGGTTCGTTCCGCACACGAAAAAATGAGATCAACCTGAGCGAAATGGCAGGAATGTTCGGCGGTGGAGGCCACAAAAAGGCTTCGGGCTTCACGATTCCGGGGGAACTGAAGAAAGAAACCGTCTGGAGCATCAAACCAAATTGACAACACAAAGGGCGCCAAAACGTCAACATATCTTCAAAAAAAACACCTTCCATACGGCTCTGCCATTTGCTACCATCCAGACACTAGGAATAGTATCTCTCAAAGCTATGGCACCTATTCGTCATGTTCAAAAAAGGGACGGTCAGACAGTGGCCTTCGAACAGAACAAAATTACCGAAGCCATCTGGAAAGCCGCCCAAAGCGTAGGCGGAACCGACCGTGAAATGGCGGAAAAAATCTCCAACCAGGTGACGGCCGTGCTTGAAGTGTTTTTCAAGGAGAACGGCCCCGCACCCAGCGTCGAACAAATCCAGGACCTGGTGGAAAAAATCCTCATCGAAAACGGCCACGCCAAAACCGCCAAGGCCTACATCATCTACCGCGAAGAGCACAAAAAACTCCGTGAGAAAAAGGAGGAGATTCTGGGCGTGGAAAGGCTCAAACTCTCAACCGTGGACGGGCAGAACAAACAGCTCGGAGACTTCATCATTCTGGACATCCAGGACGACCTGGAAGCCATTTTTGAAGGCATGAAAGAAACCGTTATCATCCACCAGAACAACGAAAAAGCCTGCGTGAACTTCTCCGCCCTCAGACCGAGCGGCGAGAACGTCAAAGGTCGCGACGGACTGGCCAGCGGACCCATGGGATTCATGAAACTCTATGATGCCGCCCTCAGCACCATCAAGACCCCGGACCGGAAAACGAACATGCACGTCATGCTCCTCAACGTGAACCACCCGAACATTCAGGAATTCCTGGATTTTGAACAAACGAACGGCAAACTGGAAAACTTCACGCTCATGGTGGAGGTCACCGAATCGTTCATGCACGCCGTGGAGGGGAAAACCGACTATGAACTCGTCAACCCCGCCAACGAAAAAGCGGTCAAATTCATCAACGCCCAGCTGATTTTTGAACAGCTGATGAAAAACTCACAGACCAACACCGGACCAAAGCCCATCGTTATTGAATACCCCGAAAAAATGCGGAAACACAGCAGCATCCAAGTCAATCTGCCTTTCGGGGATGAATCCTCCGGAGAAGCCAAGTCCGGCGCCAAAAACAATGCCCAGGAAGTGGCCCTTCCTCCAATCGAAACCTTAGCATAAACACACCATGGGAAAGACCAATAACTTAGACCGGACAGATTTTGACGAAGCCCAGATTGACGAGGTTTCGGAGGGAAAAATGAATTCGGCAGAACTGGAACAGATCACCAAAGTCAGCGGAAGCATCAAGGAAAAAATCAAAGATGCCGAGCTGAAAGGACTTCTGGACCAGAAAGCGGCCGACCAGCTCCGCACGCGTCTGGAAAAGAACAGCACCGATAGGCAGGCCATTGAAAAAATCGGCGACGAAGTGGACGTCATCATCAATTTCATCCGGAAACTCAAAAGCCACAAGGATGTCGACAAAAAAACGGCCATAGACGCCGAGATCAACGAATTTCTGGCCAAATCGCCGGATGAACAGCGCAAGTATGAACGCGGCCTCGCGGACAACCTCAAAGTCCTCGACGAGCTCTATGAGAAAGTCACCAAACTGGCCCCGGACAAAATCGAGGAGTTCAAAAACACCACCAAAGGCAAGATTGAGTTCGTCCAGAAAATCCTCAAAGTGCGGGAAGCCAACAAAAAAACGTACCAGGATCTTATTGAAGCCAACGCAGAACTTTTCAGCAAAGAGTCCAAAGACGAATGGATCAGGGAGTTTGAAAACCTCAGCGGCGATGCCGAACAAAAAAGGTACATCGCTGAATTCCAGAAACAGATCGACGCGAAAAAAAGCGTCATGAAGACGTTCAAAGCCTTTCCCGAGGCGATCCAGAAAAAGTTTGAGGAAAGGTTCGCCAAAGCCCGCCGCCCCGAACGTACCATCGTCCTCCAGGATATGGAACGAGCCCTGGAAG
>JAYRRV010000079.1:0-17801 GCA_041909955.1 Candidatus Altimarinota bacterium | reverse complement strand
GCGATTACTGGAAAAGAATCCCGAAGATATCATCATGAAGGCTGTTGCGGGAATGATTCCCCAGAACAAGCTCAAGAAAGATATTCTCAGAAAACTCAAGGTATACGGCGGCAGTGAGCACAAGCAAACCGCACAGGAACCTCAACCGCTCGAACTCTAATTTACTGAAGTCCATATTCTAAATTCTCTATTTTCAATAAAATGGCAGAAACCACCAAGACGAAATCAAGCAAACTCCAGGAATATTTCTACGGCTGCGGAAAGCGAAAGACGGCAGTGGCACGCGTACGCCTTTATCCTAACGGTAAGGGAACCATCACCGTGAACGACAAACCGGTTGAAGAGTTCGTAAAAACATCTACCGGACACACCGTCATCAAATCCCCCCTGAAACTCACGGGACTGGTCAAAACTTTCGACATTTCCGTCAAAGTGGACGGTGGCGGCTCAAGCGCACAAAACGACGCCATCCGTCATGGCATTTCCCGCGCACTCCTTGAGTACAACGACACTCTCCGAGGAACATTGAAAAAAGCCGGACTTCTGACCCGCGACGCCCGAGTAAAGGAACGCAAGAAACCTGGTCTTAAACGTGCTCGCCGGGCTCCACAGTTCAGCAAGCGTTAAAACAAAGGGACCTTCTTCAGTTACAATCAAAACCCCCCGCTCGAGCGGGGGGTTTTTTCGTTCACAAAACTCTAGTCATGATCAACCAGAATATAGGTCGTGTTGTCCCATGAGCACATAGCAACGGGAGCTCCTCCATCACCAGGATCATAATACCCACCGCCAAACTCATTCTCCTCACGTTTCGCATCAAGCAAATTCTCTACTCCCTTCTCGGAAGTATGTCCCGAAACGCAATGAAGAATCACATCATCGGGCATGATTCCTCCATCGCTCATCAAAAGGATCTTATCCCCTTTCTGAAGTTGAAATTCATCGTAATCCGGGACAAAACTTCCCACCAGCGTCGTAGTGACCATACTGCGCATACCCGAAGTCATGGCCTCACGCTTTGTCATTCTTCCCATGGCGACCTGCTGCGCGACAACGGAATGCTCACGGGACCTATAGGCAATTTTATCACCCCGAATCACACAAACGACCGAATCCCCCAAAACCATCGTTTTCAGGGTATCACCCTCAAAACGGACCACAGACATCACAACGTCCGGGACGGGATACTTCCTATTCACCTGAGCATCTTTCTGTGGGGATCCTACCTGAAACCATTCCTCCTCATCATTTTGCCCGTTCACCATCTTCTCCCGGCAAACACTGACAAACGCATTGGCACGTTCATGGACACCCTGAATGACATTCTTAAAATCACCTTCACCCGTCAAAACAGTTTCGGCGGCATAATCGGAGAGAAGAGGTCCGTAGGCGTTCCCTCCCATTCCATCCACCACGACGGCCGTGTCAACGCTCATGCCCCCGCTATCCTCATTCCGGTAGATGTAGGAATCTTTAACCCTTCCAACCTCCCGATAACTCGCCACGGCAACCTCACGCCCGCCGTTGATGACACCCCGCAGGAACCCGTCACGCCCCGCCTGGATCTTCTGCATGGAAGAGATCCGCTCAACCGCCAAAGTGATCCTTGGCTCGCCCTTGATACGGAACTTCCCGTCATGAACTTCGTAATCGAGCCTGTTTCCCTTTTTACTGCCCGCTTTATACGCGTCGCCTTCAAAAATATGGGCGTGGGCGTGCCCCGCAGGATCGCGTAGAATATATTCCGCCTTATGGGCGGCTTTATATACCCGTGCCAGGACATCCCGTTTTTCCCCATACATCACGAGACACTCGTCATCTTCCAAAGCAAACTCCTGCCACTCCTCTTTCAATTCCCTGACCTCGGAAATTTTTGGACGTACCGAAGAAACGTCACTGTCCAACCCGTTGGTCAGCCGGTATAACATTTTTGCCGAATTTGCCGGAAGGGCAAACTCAATATCCTCATTTTCATGCACATCAACGTAAAGTCCCGCAATAGAGGAAAAACACGGTACGGGAATGAGCGTTTTTTGACCGTCAGGCGACTCAAGGGTATAAGATTTTTCCTTCTCGGAATTTCCGGTAATATTTTTTTTTATGGCCGCTACAATCCCACCCTTTTCATCAAACAGCTCAACCCGGCGGCCCAAAGGCAAAGCCCTGGACTGGATGAGAACCGGAAACCCGGGGAGAAGATCCAGAGCATCCGGAGGAATATTGACCGATTCCAATGGTGTCGTAAGTTTCAAAGCCATAAACGTCCGCGATAATGGTTCAAAATTATACCACAATTCTTAAGCTATAACACCTGTGGTACAATATCGTTACTATGACTTTTCCGCCTATGCGTTTCGATATTCTCACGATCTTCCCGAATATTTTCGATTCTTACCTCCAGGAAAGCATCATCAAACGCGCAGTCCAATCGGAAAAGATAGAAATCCACATTCACGACATACGGACCTACAGCAAGGAAAGACATCATAAAGTCGACGCCCCGCCTTTTGGAGGCGGCCCCGGAATGGTCATGATGGCCCAGCCGATTTATGACTGTATCCAGGAGGTAAAGAAACTCAATAAAGGACCTGTCATATACATGAGTCCCAGAGGGAAGGTCTTAACCCAAAGCGGGGCCGAAAAACTGTACAAAAAAATATCGAAACCAGAACGAAGTGGTTCAACAGCCAAAAACGGGATTATTTTGCTCTGCGGACGGTACGAGGGAGTAGACCAGAGGGTGATAGACCTTGCGGTCGACGAAGAACTTTCCATCGGGAAATACGTGCTGACCGGAGGAGAACTTCCGGCAATGGTGATCATCGACGTTCTGAGCCGGTTTGTGCCGGGAGTTCTGGGGGACGAGGCCTCGACCGAGGAAGAAAGCTTTTCCAAAGCCCTGAAAGGGAAAAAAGAGTACCCCCATTACACACAGCCGAGGATATTCAGGGGAAAAAGCGTCCCGGAAGTACTCACCAGTGGACACCACGGCAAAATAAAACAGTGGAGAAACGATAACCTTCAATAACATGGAGATCGAACAACAAACAGCGAGGCTTGAAACTTTCCTGAAACATTTTCACTCAAATCCTTCCGGACTGGGCGCACAGGAAGCCCTGCAGGTACTCAAAGAAAAGGGCCAGAACAGCCTTCAGGTCAAAAAGAAGAAATCCCTGATCCTGGAGTTCTTGGAAGAGTTCAAGGACCTGATGGTCATCATTTTGATTGCAGCCGCAATATTCGCTTTCTTCAGCGGTGAAACAACTGATGCGGTCATCATCATCTTTGTCGTCGTGTTAAACGCGGCCATCGGATTCATTCAAAAATACAAAGCCGAAAAAGCGATTGAAGCTCTCAGAAGAATGATCACCCCGCAGGCAAGGGTGCTTCGCGAGGGAAAACAGACCAAAATTGCCGCAACCGACGTTGTCCCCGGGGACATTCTGATCCTTGAGGAAGGAGATACTATCAATGCCGACGCCGTTATTTTTGAAGAAAACGAACTGGAAACCCAGGAAGCCATCCTGACCGGAGAATCGATCCCCGTTGGAAAAAACTCCCTCTTCCATGAAGACAATCCCCAGAGGGAACCCGAAAAAATCCATACGGTATTCATGGGCACCATGGTCACCCATGGCACCGGCCGGGCCGTAGTGATCAGGACAGGGATGCATACGGAAATGGGAAAGATCGCCAAACTGACGACGGAAACAAAAAAAGACAAAAGCCCGCTGGAAAAAGAGATCCACAACATCGGCGTGTTTGTAGGAAAAATTACGTTTCTCATCACAGGAATTCTCTTTACCGTCGGCACCTTTATCCAGAAAAAAGAGGTGATTGACACACTGATTTTTGCCACGTCGGTAGCGGTTGCCGCTGTACCCGAAGGACTTCCCGCAACCATTACCATAGCCCTTGCCATTGGAGTACAGCGCCTGGCCAAAAACAATGCCATAGTGAAACAGCTGTCTTCCGTCGAAACCCTGGGAGCAACCACGGTGATTTGCAGCGACAAAACGGGGACTCTCACCAAAAACGAGATGACGGTAAAACAAATACATTTTGACCGTTTTGAAGCCTCCGCGCAGGGCGCAGGATACGACCCCAGGGGATCCATCACCATTGAACAGGGCGGAAAAAAACTCATAACCATCGGCGACGAAGAAAACCCGTACGAAGACTACGAACAGAACAGGGCTGACCTTGAATCCATGGCAAAAGAACATCCCGAAGCCTTCAACTCGTTTGAACTCCTGTTAATCACCGCGGGTTTCTGCAACAACGCCGACCTTTCGTACGAAAACCAGAGCTGGAAGGTATTGGGGGATCCCACCGAGGCGGCACTCATCACGGCGGTGAAAAAAAGCGGATATCACCTTGGGGAGGCAAAGGAGAAATTCGAAAAAATCCATGAATACCCGTTTGATTCAACTCGCAAACGGATGACCGTGCTGATGAAGGACGTGAATACCGGAAAATTCTTCGCATTGTCCAAAGGGGCCCCCGGAAGCATCCTTGCAGCATGCAGTCATGTGATGCTCAACAACCATCCGGTACTCCTGGACCAAGACACATACAAAGAGTACATCGAGAAAAATGAAAAAATGGCCGCGAGAGCACTGCGTTGCCTTGGATTTGCCTACCGCGAATTGACGCCAAATGAAATCCGCCAGCTCAAACAAGAACAAAGCGGAAAAATCCAACTGACCCAGAAAGAAACGGAGAAAAATCTGGTATTCCTCGGACTGATGGGGATGGAAGATCCCCCGCGGGAAGAAGTCCCCCAGGCCATCGAACTCGCACAAAAAGCCGGGATAAAAGTGTATATCATCACCGGAGACCAGGGGGCGACCGCAAAAGCCATCGCAGCCCAGATAGGACTGCTGCAGGAAAAAACACACCGGATCATTCTGGGGGAAGAGCTTGAAATCATGTCCGTCACGGAACTGAAAAAAATCCTGGGACAAAAGTACATCGATGTGATTTTCGCCAGGGTAAGCCCGGCGGACAAGCTGAAAATCGTCTCGGCCCTGAAGGAACTCGGGGAAATCGTGGCCGTCACCGGCGACGGTGTCAACGACGCTCCGGCCCTCAAACGTGCGGACATCGGCGTGGCCATGGGCATCACGGGGACCGACGTCAGCAAGGAAGCCGCCAACATGATTTTGAGCGACGACAGTTTCGCGACGATTGTCAAAGCCGTGAAGGAAGGGCGGACCATTTACGAAAACCTGAAGAAATTCATTTTTTACGTCTTCGCCTCAAACATCGGGGAACTGATTCTCATTTTTGCGGCACTAATGCTGAATCTTCCCATGCCACTCACGGCGGTACTGATTCTGTTCATCAACCTGACGACCGACGTGCTTCCGGCAATAGCCCTTGGTGTGGAACCGGGGGAAAAAGACATCATGGACAGGCCTCCAAGACAACCGAAACAAAAAATCCTGAACCGGGAATTCATCCTCCACTTTGTATACATCGGTCTCCTGATTGGAAGTATGACCCTAATAGCCTACATGTGGGACCTCAATCGGCTGCATGTCGTTTTTGATCAGAACATCGATAAAAACGGCATCGGATACATCAAGGCCTCATCGCTGGCCTTCATGATGATGATTACCATCCAGCTTGCGCACTCCCTGAATTCCCGAAGCGTGACAAAATCCATCTTCACTCTCAAACCTTGGAGCAATATGAAACTGCTGGGCGCCATCGCTCTATCCTTCATCATGGGCCTGATCATCGTGGAGGTTCCCCTGCTCCAGCAACTCTTCGGCACAACCGCGCTCGACACAACAGAGTGGATCATCGTGGGAGGATGTACAATCCTCATTATCGTCGCGGAGGAAATCCGCAAATTCATCAAAGACCGCAGAAACCCGAAAATGAAAACCTCACCAGCGACCCATGCTCACTGAACTCAAGAACACCCTGAAGAAAGGAAAAAAAATCACCCTCAGAATCCGAGTGGTGCCCAAAAGCGGAAAACATGAGTTCGGGGACATCATGGCGGACGGCACCATCAAGGTAAAACTCAAATCCGCACCGGAAAAAAGCAAAGCGAACCAGGAACTTATTGAACTGCTCAGTGACTTCTTTGAGGTCAAATACCAGCACATCATGATCCTCAGCGGCGAAACCGCGCGTCTCAAGCTGGTCGAAATTCACCCGGAATAAATGTTATGTGACGGGGAGCCGCGGATGGTACTTCCCGTCGACATATGCGATCGCAGCCTGGCGAGGCATCATGCATGCCGAGACATTCGCGAAGGCGTACATGCTGGCCGAAGCGAACCGGCAAAGCGTTCGACGGGAAGTACCATCCACGGCGAACCATAAGCATAAAACTTTCCCCATGATCTACAGCAACACCGAAGAACTCGTCGCTCTCCTCAAACGTGAAAACCTCTGGGCACAAAAACGGCTCGGTCAAAACTTCCTGGTAAATATGCAAGCCCTCAACAACATCACCAGAGCTGCGGAACTTAGCAAACAGGACCACGTACTGGAAATTGGGCCGGGCCTTGGCATCCTCACGGAACAACTCTGCCGGCAGGCCGGAACGGTGACCGCCATCGAACTCGATGACGCCATTATTCCTGCTTTGAAAAAAAATCTGGGCGGAAACACAAACATTGAAATCATAAGGCAGGACGCCCTCCAAACACAGCTTCCTGATCACCCATACAAACTCGTCGCCAATATTCCCTATTACATTACCTCCCCGATCCTTAACCACTTCCTGCAGCCCCATACACCTGAGCAACTGCGTCCTTCGCTGATCGTCCTCCTGGTTCAAAAAGAGGTGGCGCAAAAAATATGCGCCGGGGACGGGGACCAGTCTGTTTTAAGCCTCCAGGTACAAGCCTTCGGAAAACCGGAAATCGTGTGCCTTGTGGGGAAGAACAGCTTCTTTCCACAGCCAAAAGTGGACTCCGCCGTCCTGAAAATCGTGACATTTCCCACTCCGCGGATCGGAAACACCAAAACATTCTTTCATTTGATTAAAACCGCATTCGGTCAGAAAAGAAAAACACTGGCGAACTCACTCAAGGAATTACTCGCATCAAACGGAGAAAACGCAGGAGATTTGTTGAAAAAAGCGGGCATAGACGACAAGCGGCGACCCCAAACACTCAGCCTTGAAGAGTGGCAGAAACTGGTCGAACTGTTTCCCGATGATCCAAAGGGAACTAATTAGCCGGATCCGCAGCCACCTTCACCAGTGAAACCACTGTTGTCTGTTGATCGGTATCCAGCGCACAACTTAACGTCATGGTATATCCGGTCTTTTCATATGCGGTGGAAATCGTATTTTCAAACTCGGCGTTGAACCCCGATTTGCTCTCAGCCCAACCGGAACCGGTCAATAAAGCTTTTTCCTGAGTACAAACATCTTTAAACACCGCATTTTTCACGGTAAACGTTAGCATTCCGCCCTCCTTTGTGCCCAGCCAGCCAAAACCTGTGGCCCCCGGAACATTCGGCATATCGGACGGAACCGAAGTCGGACGCTGCTCGCCGCCGCCGAATTGCGCTTCATTACCTTTTTCATCCTTAAAATTCAGAGTGCCGTTTTTCTCATCTATATTCACTTTGCCCCCCGTTGCCTGGCTGACCACTCCTTCAGCCACCTGTTTGGCGATCTGATCCTGGATGCTTGCGCAACCCGCAAGGAAAGTAAGTGCAAGTGCTGAAAGAACCACCGTTCCCAAAGTTTTTTTGGTCATAACAAAACTGGGGTAATGAATAACACCCGAAGTATACCAAGCCCGCGGACGGGAAGCTAGAGGACCGCATCCAGATCCTTTTGCATCCGAACTACGGCATCACGGGCCGCATCGGCATAATCCTTTTCCGTGAAGCTGTCTGAATTTTCCCAGGCGAACGTGATCCCTCGGGAAGAATTCACCACGGCGCCCATACCGTCCTCGTTAAAACAGGGAACAACATCCTTGGCCGTTCCTCCCTGGGCACCGTACCCGGGGACCAGGAAAATATTCTGGGGCATGATTTTGCGCAATTTGCTGGCCTGATCCGGATAGGTCGCCCCTACAACCGCCCCGACCAATGAATACCCCGACTCCCCCAGCTCGTCGGCACCCCAGGAATCGACGAAATGTCCCATGATTTCATATACCGCCTTGGAATCTTTCATGGTCAGATCCTGCAGATCCCCCGAAGAAGCGTTGGAGGTTTTCACGAGGACAAAAACGCCCTTCCCGTACTTGGCCGCCTCCGCAACAAACGGTTTTACCCCGTCCCACCCCAGGTAAGGGGCAATCGTCACCGCATCGGCATCAAACGAAAACACTTCATCACCAAAAAGGTTCACCTTGCCCAAAAAAGCGCGCGCATAGGCTTCCGCCGTACTTCCGATGTCCCCTCTCTTAATGTCGGCGATTGTCATGACACCCTTTTCTCGGGCATAACGCAGTGTTTCCTCAAAGGCACGCATCCCCTCATGGCCATACTGTTCATAAAACGCAACCTGGGGCTTCACCACCGGCACAAGATCTGCCACCGCATCGATAATGCCCTTGTTGAACTCCAGAAGAGCTTCCGCCGCCGCGGTCATGGGATTCTTATGCTGCACCCGGGCTTTTTTTTGAATAAATTCGGGAACCTGCTCCAGGCGCGGATCCAAACCAACGCAAATGACCGATTTTTTCTTCTGAATGGCGGCATTCAGACGATCCGCAAAGTGAAACGGTTTCTGAGATTTTTCATCACGCCGGAAAGTTTTGTCCATAAGATTGGCTAAAAGTCAGAACAATCTTAGCTCAAACAACAAGCGACCGCAAAATAATCGATCGAATCGCAATCCTCCCGCTAGCCGACATAACCTGGAAACTTTTCCTTCAACTGTTGTATGGTCATCGTATCTCTGATGATGGCCACTCCAACGTCAACCAGTTTACTCAATCTTTCAAGCTTCGGAAGAAATTCAGGCCCTTGTGCAAATTGCATTCCTTTGATCTCGGAAATATTCGCCTCCAGTTCAGGAATAAGGGGAAGATCCATTAACCTGACCATGAGTTCCCCAACATCCACCCTCAATCCGGGAGTATTATCGAGAACGGTGCGAATAACCGACTCAAGATAGCTGCGATACGACCTCATGCAGGAAACGTAGTAATTCAACTCATCCATATCTCGGACTGTAACGCCTTCACCCAATTCAATCGACTCCTGAATAAACTGGATATGAACGTAGATTCCCGCATAGTTATTTACAAAATCTCCGGGAATACCCTTTTTTCCAAAATATATTTTTTTTTTAAAATCATCAGGCAACATGCTATAGTAAGCCTCAAGCTCTTCAAGTGCGGGTGATTTCTCAAGTTCCTCGGCCATAGCGGTTTAAAATAAGTGAGCGCGAAATATATGACAAAACTATGAAAAAATCAAGCTATAAAGAACAACACGGACAAAGCAACAAATACGCACGTCAAGCCGAACCTGAAATCGCTCTGGATTTCCACAAAGCCGGTATTCTGACCCGTGAAGAAATCACCGCGCTTACTAGAAGATTCCTGGAACGCTGTTCACAAAGAAAAATAAAAAAAATTCTCATCATCACCGGAAAGGGTCTGCATTCCCAAAACGGCGCCGCGGTCATTAAACCGGTAGTTGAAAAACTCCTCCTCCGCAGCGAATACGTCAAAACCTACTCCTGGGCTCCCCGCCAACGGGGCGGGGACGGAGCCTTCGAGATCAATCTGCTCTAAGAACCCGATGGTAAAGACCGAGGATCTTCCGCCGGAAGCCTCGGTGCACCGACCGAAGCAGAAACCCGGGGCGGTTTTCCTGTGGCAACCTGAACCAGTTTTGGCAGAAGCTTATCTTTAACAATCTCCGCCATCGTGATCATAAAATCACGGGAAGCCAGGGACTCACCAATGTTTGTCATTAATTGTTCTCCAGCCTCTTGTTGATCCATAGCCTCAAGATTATTCAAATAACCTTCGATCAAAGACTGCAATCCGACGGCTGTACAAAGCTCAGTCCGGACACCGCGAACATCATGGGTCAAAAAATCCCTGACAATCTGGTCCGTCTTCATGCCGGGCCTTACCATAAGTGTGGCATACCGGTTATAGAAAAACTTTCCTTCCTGTAAACCATATTTCGCAACCAGGTCACCAATCCGTTTTTTCTCTCCGGACTCCATAAGAATCTCATCATCGGGGTCCTGCCTGTTTTCGCCGCTCATCAGCTTGAATATTTCCGGGTCAATAACCCCCATACCGATGAGCATATACTCACCGATAATATTCGCGGCACCCACATTGAGTTTGTCAAAAGTAAGGTCAGACCTCTTTCTGCTGAAAACGGCCTTGAACCTTTTCAGCAAACGGTTCGACACCAAAAAACCGGCACGATCAAGCATGTACAGATCGACCAGTGCCCTGCGCAACGGATTGGCGGTCTGGGAAGGAAAACCAACGACTAAGTCGATGAACTCAATGACCTGCTCAAAATGTTCCTTATACGCTTCGTAAAAAGCCAGCAGGCTCTTTGCCTTTGCCAGCTCATTGACGGCATTATCCGTCGACTGATTCACGCCCAGGGCATCAATAATGCTTTTCATTTCTGCAGCTCTTTTGGAAACGGCCTGGGGTGAAGCAAGCAATTCACGGATTTCTCCTTCGGTCATATCCTTGAGCTCCGGGACAGACGACATCGTCAAATGTTTGGCAGCTAACCGCGCGGTCAAATCCCTGATACCCTCCTTGCCGTCAAAAAGGACGGAAGATGAATTGGCAAGCAGACCCTCAATAAACGCAGCCTCTTTGCCGAAAAAAAGTCCTTTCAGCGATTCTCTCATCAAAGCAACCTGTTCAGGATCCAAAACTTTCGCCATTTCCGCAAAAGTCTGATCAAGTCCGGCAGCAAGCCGCTGATCATCGGGATCAACCTCATTTCTCAAATCCCGCAGCATTTGTCCTATTCTACGGACCTGTTGGAGGGAAATTTTCTGTTCAATCTGAATTCTCTGTTCCTGCTCCAGCTTTTGACGCTGTTCAAGCGCCGGTCGAAGAGTCATTTTCATTTCCATATGGACAATATTAACAAATTGGAATGGGAATATACCACATATTGAAGAAAAAGCAAGGAATTTCGTGAATAGAGTTGCCGCAGAGCAAAAACGTCCATTATAGTGATGCACAAATACGATGATCTTTCCCCATGGCCGCATTCGATACCGCACGCCCAGAAGCCGAAATCCCAGCCGCACCACCCGTAACACCCGGCAACAGTGCAAACGGACATGAATGCTCTCCAGAAACGCAAACAGCGGAAGACATTGAAACGCTCCGCAAGGAAATCCGCAGGCAATTAAACATTTTTACCGACGAAGGCCGAGGGAAAAGACTTATTGAACACGGCCGCATCTGGCACGAAGCCATGGCCGCCGTCAACCGCCTGGACATCACCATGGCAACCGACCCTGCCTCAACGGAACAACTGGGAGAACAGGCCAAAGCTATCGTGATAGCCGCAAGACAAAGCCACCCTTCAATCCTGACGCAGGCTGCAATCTTGGAAATCCGGTCCACTATCACCCAAAACCCCTCAGTCCTGCCTCTCATACTGGAAGAACTCCGGCGCATCGGAAAAGAAGACCTGGCCGCCAAGTTCACTGAATCACTCTAGGAAGAGACCCCATACTGTTGACGGTAAGCCTTGATCTTAGCCATTTTTTCGTCGTCGATATACACCTGGCCGTCGACCTCCTTATTGTAAAGATACTCGACGATCTCCTCTATGTTCACGATCGAATAGACATCAATCCCAAACTCCGCTTTCAGTTCCTGGATGGCGGTTTTTTCACCCTGCCCCTTTTCCATACGATCCACGGCAACCACAACGCCCTGCACCTTTGGAGAACCGACCCCTTTCAACAGATCCAAAACCATGCGCAATGCTGTACCGGCAGTAATCACGTCATCCAGAATCACCAGCTTGGTGTCCCCGGTAATCGGGGCACCGATCAGCATGCCTCCCTCACCGTGATCCTTGGCCTCCTTGCGATTATACGCGTACGCCACATCTTTGCCGAGCTTATCGTTCATGGCGATCACGGCAGCGACGGCAAGATGAATCCCTTTGTACGCGGGTCCGAAAACCACGTCAAAATCCTTCACTTTTTCGTTGATGGTCTGGGCATAGTAATAACCAAGTTCACTGATGGCCGCACCGGAATTAAACATCCCTATATTCAGAAAATACGGACCGATGCGCCCGCTTTTGAGCTTGAACTCGCCGAATTTGAGGGCACCCGTTTTGACAAGAAACTTAATGAAGTCTTCTTTGTACTGCTGCATCGCCGTTTGAAAATTAAAAATTAAAAATGGTGCATTTTGCCGGTCCGGTCGCGGTGGTATTTACCGAACTCGGTGATCTTGCGGGCATGGTCGTTATCCACGCACGGGCCTTCAACGCAGGTACGTTCGCCCGTACCGTCCACCACACACTGTCCGCACACGCCAAACCCGCACTTCATGTACCGCTCAATGGAGATCTGGGCATTCACTTTGCTTTCAAAACACATGTCGGAAACCTTCTTCATCATCATTTCCGGCCCGCAGGCGTACACGCAATCGATTTTTTTGGATTCGGCAAGCAGATCGGCAAGAATAAACGTATTATACCCCTTCCTGCCAACGCTGCCGTCATCGGTGGCTATGTGGAGTTTCACGGACGGACCCAGTTTTTTGATGCGGTTCAGATACAAAAGATGCTCCTTTCCGCGGGCACCGACGACGAAATCCACCGTGCACCCTTCCTTCACCGCCCGAACGGTCAGGTTATAGAGCGGCGCGGCTCCGTACCCGCCGGCCATCATCACAAGGTGTTGCCTCTTCTTGAACGTAAACGGTTTTCCGTACGGACCGCGCACCCCCACCAAATCCCCAACTTTAAGCCGGTGCATGGTCTTGGAAAACGGGCCCACAGCAAAGATCGTGACCCAGAACTCCTTGCCCCCGTCGTACGCGATACTCATCGGCTTTTCATCCACGCGCGGGATCCACAGATTCACAAACTGCCCCGGCAAGGAATTCAACGTATGTTCAAAAACAAACGTCTTCACATGGGGCGTCTCCTGGATGATCTTTTTGATCGGGATGGCTTTGGGGATGTCGCAGCGGATCATAGGAGTCTAACTATAGTTTTGAAATTTTTTGGAATAAGCACCGGCGTGTGCCGCGCCCCGGATCTCGTCCAGATTTTTGACACCATGGGCTTTCCCCCATTTCATCATCTCGTCGGACATTTTCTTGAAACACTCGATTCCGCGGTAGTACACGGCTGTCCCCACACCGACCAGCGTCGCCCCGACCATGACCATTTCCAGGGCGTCTTCACCGGTGGTAATGCCGCCCGTGCCGATAATCGGAACGTTGGGCAAAGCCTTATGTATATCATAAACGGCCTTCAATGAAAGCGGTTTAATGGCCGGACCGGAAACCCCTCCCACCTTGTTGGCCAGAATCGGCTCGCGGGTTTCAAGATCTATGAGCAGACCCGGACCGACCGTATTGATGGCGCAAATCCCATCGGCCCCCGCGTCAACAACGGACTTGGCGATCTCCGCGATGTTCATGACGTTCGGAGAAAGCTTGATGACAATCGGCAGCTTCGTTTTCGCGCGAACCGCTCTCGTGACCGCGGCCGCATCGTGCGTTGAACAGGCAAAAGGCTTGCCGAACTCATCCTCCACATTCGGACAGGAAATATTCACCTCAATGATATCCGGCTTTAACGCGGTGACTTTCTCGGCAACCTCGGCAAAATCGGCAATCCGCGCCTCAACAATATTCGCAATCAGAGGGGCGGGCTTGTTCTTCATGTACTCCCCGATCTCCAGATGGGCCTTGGCAATACCCGCATCGGGCAAACCCACCGCATTGAGCATGAAATGATCGTTGGCAATAATGACCGGATTGGGATGTCCCAGGTGTCCTTCCCTCCAGATGGATTTGGTCGTCACTCCGCCAGCTCCGTTTTCAACCACATACCTCAAACTTGCTCCGGTCACGCCCAAAACACCGGAAGCCAGAACCAGTGGGTTCTTGAACTTCACGCCGCAAAAGTCAACTCCGAGGTTCATATTCTTGGTTTAGTTCGGTCATATTTAAGCACTTTTCACCACATGACACAAACCGAATTTCAATAATTCTTGTCACTCTTTTTTCACAAAATAATCATTAAAATAATAAAATAATGACATTGCTTTGACAATACCTTGTCAGGGAAATCATTTGTGTTATGATTGAAACCTTGATGCACAAGCGCAAGGGCTTACCAATCTCACTCTCTTATGAAAATCCTTGTCATTGAAGATGAAGAAAAAATTGCCTCATTTATCCAGGAAATCCTGGAACGTGAAGGAAACCTTGTGACGACGTGCGACTCCATCGAAGAGGCGACAAAAAAGGGGTACGAAATGACTCACGACATCATCATTCTCGATCTCATGCTTGCGGGAAAGCGGGGGGAATTTTTCGTAAAGGAGGTCCGGAAGCGCCGTCTCAACGTTCCAATCCTTGTGGTCAGCGCTCTGGGAAGGATCAGCAACAAAATTGAACTCCTGAACCTTGGGGCGGACGACTACATGACCAAACCTTTCGATGCCGAAGAACTCATCGCCCGGGTCAACGCCATGTACCGCCGGTATCTTCAGATGGATCGGAAAGACCAGCTGCAATATGGTGACTTCTCATTCTTCCGGAAACAAAACAAGATCAAAAGACAGGATAAGGATATCGTTCTCACAAAAAAGGAAGGCGAACTGCTCGAATTTCTCCTTCAGAACGAAGGGAAAACCGTCCGGACAGAAGACATCATCCGCAAAATTTGGGGCGCAAAAATCACCTACCACTCCAACGTCGTCCAGGCAACAATCCGCAGACTCCGAAAAAAAGTTGACAGCGGGTTCGAGAATAAGCTGATCGAAAACCGGCACGGGATCGGCTATTGCCTGACGCTTCCATCAAAAGACGAAAACTAAACCCTCTGGCTTAGCGCTCCCACATAACCGCTCTCCGTCCAGAACCATTGCTGCTCTTGTTAAATTATCATTATTTTATCACTTATTTTTCATAAAATAATCTTTAATATGTCATAGAAACAAAAATGATTTTCTATGACTGAAAAAATGAAAACAAATACCGACGATACTATCGATACCGAAACCACGAGTATTTACCTGCTGCCACTTTTTGAAGACGAGGCCCCCGAACAGTTCAACATTCTCATCCAGACCGACGGAAACAACCGCGCCAAAGGATTAAACCAGGGATACGACGACGGAGGAAAAAACGTTGTGAATATTGCCAGACACCTCGCGACACGCGGCGATGTTTCGACAATGCTCGCCTGCATCATGTCCTGCGACAACGCCGATAAACGGGGTGAAGATTTCTTCTGGAAAATGTATCAGGCCTTTGTTGCACTGGGCATGAGAATACAGACCGACGGCATCCTCATCAACGACAACATACGGCTGATGGTCAGCGGACAGCTGGAGAATTTGAAATCCAAGGGACCGAACGCAAAAAAACTCGCGGAGATCATCGAACAGGTCTGCAGGCTCACCGACGGTATAAGAGAACCCAAAATGACGCTAAGCCTGGGGGTAAACTACGACGCCAACATTGCCCTGGATAACGAAGTCGACATCATTGTGCGGTCCGGAATGGAAGAGCCCGGCACGATGCGACTGAGTGGAATGAAAACAGCCCCCAGGATATCCAACGTGGGATCCACGACCCTCTGGCCGCACATGAGGTCAGAAGAGATCGACACCATTATAGAAAAAGCCAAAAAAGATATTCACCAAGGATTCAAAAACGGATACACGCCTGAAGGCATAGCTGAAATCATCAGGTCGACAAAAAACGGCGGGGAAAAACCCGTGACCATCACCGTTCCGTTCTCAGGAGATGTGGAAACGATCACAAGCACGCTCGACAAAAACTTTCGTGGAGAACAAGAAAAAAACTCAGGCTCAATCCATGTCATGGGAAAAACCGGGGAGATCGTCCGCAGCTACAGAGGTGATCCCAAAACCACCACCTTCCATATCGTCCCCGGAAGCTCAGCCTCCAGATTTCATCCGGAGGGAGGGTACACTATGATCGTAGCCCCGGGGCAGGAAGAAAGAAATATCGTTCTTCCCGAAACCCCCGAAGCCGATTACGCCACAATTATCAGCTGCGAAAAAAATCCTCGGGCAATTGCCGAAGCGGTGAAAAAAGCCATTATATTCTGCACCCGGCACGAAAAACTCAAGGGAGCCGAAAGAAAAAGCAGTGCAAACAAAACCAGAGGCGCATACGAACTCCCTGAATACCAAAGATATCGTGGCCTCCAGATGCACTTTCAGGGAAATGGACACCGTCAGCGGACGGTCGAAGAAGTTGCCGCATCTCTGATCGACGACAGCCCTGAACAAAACAGTTTCGAACTGAAGGCAGACCTCTTTGTGGCAAAAATGCTCAACTGGGGAGAAAAAATCGGTGCCCCTCTCAAAAGGGAGGTTGAATTCCTCGCCTTCACAAACTACGTACTCACCAGCTATTTCATGACATATTTTCCGGAACACCCGGAATGGGAAAAGTACGGAGAGGAATGGGAAAAAAACGCCGAAATTCTGGCAAAATACATGGGACTGATTTACATGGCCGACGAGGCAATTTACGACATCGAAGACGAAAATCCGGAAGAAAAAAAAACGCGTATCACCAAAGCCACCGAAATCCTCACGGCCGCCATATACGATCTCGAACCGGCAAACGGAGAGGAACCGGTCGACGAAACCACAAAAAATATCGCCTCAGAACTCAGAAAACTATCCCGAGTGCTGAAAGCTGAAGCACATCCGGAAATGTACCGGCGATGGCAAAAAGCACTGGCACACCTTTTCAAATCTTTCACTGAAGAATGGAACGAAGAAATATTCAAAAACCCGCTTGTTCATAATCTTAAAAACAGCCCTTCGGAAAACAGGGAGGCATTCCGGGCAAAATACTATCATGGAAAACCGCCTTTCATTCAGCGGAAAATTGACGACGCCATGGGGGAGATTTCAAATCCGCGCCTCCACGATATCCAGCTTCTCACCTACCTTTTTGATATCGAAAACAGCATCGGAGCGGGCCTGGCCTATAGAACGCTCGCCAATACTGTTCCGGGACACGAAATTGATGAGCAGTTCACGGAGGAACTTGAAGAGATCTGTACCCTTTCAAATTTCTACTTCAGGCTTGCCAACGATCTTTCCGGATTTCTCTCAAGGAACCAGGGGGACATCGAGACAAAACAGGATGCATGCACCATTATGATCTCCAAACACATGGACACGGGAAAAGAAGAGCCTGCCGCCATTCTCCTCGCGGTGGGGGAAATAAAAACCCTCATCGAGGAGTTGAAACGGGAAATCAACTCCAAAAGGACGGCGTTTGCCGAAAAATGGCCGCAGCTGGGAACCCCGATTATACGGGCGGATATTGCGGAGCTCATCTACAAAGAAGGCCATTATAGAACAACAAACCGTTCAAAAATGTCATCCCATTTTGACAAACTTAAAAAAACTGGGATAGTTAGGTCAGCACCTAATACTCCACATGCATCAAAGTCCAGAAAAAAAGAGGAAAAAGCATTCATTCACGCAAACGGAGCTCTGGAATAACATCACCCAGCGCATTTTGATGAATGAAAACCTTGAAAACACAACCGAGGCCATTCTTGAAACACTTTCAAGTCACCTCAATACCTTTGCCGGAATG
>JAYRRV010000078.1:0-4139 GCA_041909955.1 Candidatus Altimarinota bacterium | reverse complement strand
ACTTACGTCGGAACGATACAAGCTCCCGCTACGCCGGGTGTGTATCCCCTTGATGTCTTGTTGGTTGACCAGTTAAGCAACGAGGGTTCATATAAAGAAAAGGCCAAAATCACTGTTTCCAATGAAGGCGGGTCTGTCGTCACGCAGGAGTCGACACAAGAAGTATTGCCGGCGACCCAGGAACAGACGCAGGAAGTTCTCCCTCCTGTCCAACCAGAAAATACTGCGCCGTCTAAAGTTACCGGGCTCCTGACATACGCCGGGAGCAAGAAGGTCACCCTTGTGTGGGACGCGGCCGCGGACAATGAAACCCTTGTGAAGCGTTACAGAATTTATTATGGCCTTGATTCAACCAATCTTGATATGCATGCTGACACGAAGGATGCCGGTACGACCTGGTATATCCCAAATCTTGAAAACGGACGGGAATATTATTTTGCCGTTACCGCTTTCGATTCGGAAGGCCTTGAAAGCGCCGTTCTGAGCGAGATTGTCAGCGGGATACCGTTCTCGAGTGAAGTAGCGGGTCTCGGTCAGGTTTCCGGACAGCTGGGATCAGGTTTTCATGCTGCAGCAGGTGAATTCGTCGCGCCCCCATCGACTCCTAAAAATGGTCCGGAGCTCTTTTGGTTCCTGTTTGGCAGCGGCGCCGCTGGAACCCTCGTTCAGCGCGTGAGGAGAAGGAAGATCAAGTAGTTATTTTCTCTTTTCCTTTGCGGTCGCATAGATTTTTTTAATGTGCCTGCTATAATCCTGGTGTTGTCTTTTTGAGGTACTATGCTGATTGTCTACCTGGGCGCGTTCATAAAAATATTTTTCGATATCCTGAGTTTTCTCATAATCGTGAAAGTGCTGATGTCGTGGTTTCCGCATCGTCCGCACAATGCTCTTTTTGATTTTATCACCGAGGTTACCAATCCTGTGCTGTCCGTCGCAAAGAAGGTTACCCCACCCATTGGGATGATCGATCTTTCCCCCATTATTGCCCTGGTGGCTCTTGATCTGCTCAAAACACTGCTTTTAGCTCTTTTGAATATCGGATAGTCTATGCATTTTTATAACACTTTAACGGCAAAAAAGGAGCCTTTCCTCCCTCTGAACGGTAAAAAGGTGGGGATGTATGTTTGTGGCCCCACCGTATATGATTTTGCCCACCTCGGTCATGGAAGGTCGGCGGTATCTTTTGATATTATAAGAAGATATCTCATACACAAGGGCTATGAAGTCACTTTCGTTTCAAACTATACCGATATTGACGACAAGATGATCAACAGGGCGGAGATTATGAAGATTACTGTCAAAGAGCTGGCTGACCGGATCATTCCCGAGTATGCGAAAGACTATAGCTTATTGGGTATCCAAGTTCCTGATGTGCAGCCCAAAGCTACAGAACATGTCGAACAAATGATAGATCTTATCCGGATCCTGGAAAGCAAAGGGGCCGTTTATGTGCTCGATGACGGTGTATATTTTGATATCTCGAAATTCCCGGACTACGGGAAACTTTCCAAGCAGGATCTTGATGCTCTGAAGAGCGGTGTTCGTATTGAGGTGAAGGAGTCCAAGCACAATCCGCAGGATTTTGTTTTGTGGAAGTTTTCAAAACCGGGTGAACCCACATGGAACAGCCCTTGGGGTGAAGGCCGTCCGGGTTGGCACATTGAGTGCAGTGCGATGAGCAGACAATATTTGGGCGACAGTTTTGATATCCATGGAGGTGGTGCGGATCTTACTTTTCCCCATCATGAATGCGAAATTGCCCAAAGTGAGTGTGCGCTCGGTAAGCCTTTCAGCAGGTACTGGCTCCATAACGGTTTCATTCAGATCAATAATGAGAAAATGTCCAAGTCCCTTGGGAATTTTTTTCTGCTTCGTGACGTTTTTGCGAAATATCCCCCTCAGGCCGTGAGATATCTTTTTCTGCAGACCCATTACCGTTCTCCGATAGAGTTTACCGATGATCTACTTGCTCAGGCCAAGAACAGCCTTTCCCGACTCCACGATTTCATGACGCGTCTGAAGAATTATGATTCTCCGGCTTCCAACGTCCAGCAGCCGGATTTCAATGATTTTATTTTATTGATTCAGAAACGTTTTGAGGACGCCATGAACGATGACTTCGAGACCCCTCAGGCACTGGCGGCGCTTTTTGATTTTGTTAAGGACGTTAACCGTCGGATCGATGCAAAATCATTGTCGCGCGATTCCAAGGAAATGGCGATGACCTTTCTCATGAGACTAGATGCCGTTTTAGGGATTCTTGTTTCCACACAGAACGCAGAAGCGGGTCAGGATGTTGTTTCCCTTATTGAAGAGCGGGAAAAAGCCCGAAAAAACAGAGACTGGAAAAGGTCTGATGAGATCCGTGATGAGCTGTTGGCCCGCGGCATCCAACTCGAGGACGGTCCGAACGGCACTATCTGGAAGAAGGTGTAGAGATCAGGGCTTCCGAGATTTTATACACGTCGCCAGCTCCCATCGTTATCACCACGTCGTAGGTGTTGTTTTGAAGGATGCTTAGTGTGGTAGCCTCCATCCCCTGTCCGTCCCTCACTTTTCCGTGATGCTTTGAGATGGCTGCCACCAGTTTTTGCGTGTTGATTTTTTTCCTGTCCGCGGCGGAATCCCGTACTCCGTAAATATTCGGGATGATGACTTCATCGGCGTCCGTAAAGGCTTTGACAAAGTCTTTGAGCAGTTTTTGGGTACGGCTGAATTGATGAGGCTGAAATATGCAGAGTATTTTTGCCTTTTTCCCGAATCTCTCTCTCGCAGCCTTGAGCGTGGCTTTAATTTCGGTGGGATGGTGCCCGTAATCGTCGATCACTACGGCCTTGTTGTGGTATCCGACGGTTTCGAACCGTCGTGATGAGCCTTTGTACCTGTTGAGGGCCTCGACAGCCGGTTGAAGCGCCATGCCATACTCGCTGGCCAGGGCAATTACGGCGGTGGCGTTCATGAGGTTATGTTCCCCCGGAATAGATAACCTGAGTTCAGCGATTTTCTTTCCTCCATGGTACACGGTGTTTTTTTTGAGCATATAATCCGACGATGCTGATTTACCATAGGTAACGATTTTGGCGCTCTTGTATTTTCTTATGATACTTTCGATGTTCTTATCGTCACCATTCACAATAGCCATGCCATTTTCCGGAAGTTTATCGAGAAACTGTCGGAATGCTTTTTTGTAATCCAGGAGATTTTTGTAATAGTCCAGGTGGTCGGCTTCAACGTTCGTGATGATGATGGTCTGTGGAGAGTAGTTCAGAAATCCCCTTCGGTATTCGCAGGATTCGATGATCAGATCTCCGCCTTGTCCGTTGTGAGCGTTGCGGTTGTGAAGCTCGCGGATGTTTGCTCCGACAATCACAGAGGGATCTTTTCCATCGTTCATGAATACTGCTGAAGCCATGGCGGTGGTTGTGGTTTTTCCGTGAGTTCCACAGATACAAACCGTTTTTTTTGTCTCCGTCAGGAGTCCAACGGCCTGCGGGTAGGAGTATTGCGCTACCCCCCGCTTTTTCGCCTCCATTCTTTCCGGATTCGTTCGGGGCACCGCGGGTGAATATACGACCATTTCTGTGCCAGTGGGTATATTTTTTGGACTATGCCCGGTTTTCACTTGTATTCCTTCACGCTTTAGCGCTTCAATAATGTGGCTTTCGTTTTGGTCCGATCCGGTAACGGTTTTTTGCTGGGCTTTCATGATTCTTGCCAGTCCGCTCATTCCGCTTCCTCCTATTCCGACAAAGTGGATTTTTTTGATGTTTTTCAGGTTCATGATCATAGTATTCAACAGTCTAATACGCTTCGGGCTGCGTTCAAAGAAAAAATTGCGGATCAACGGTGAAAAGTGTATATTTCCTCTGCCCTTTGAGACACATTATGGCTTTGCAATTAAATCATACCTCAAATTTCACAAAAATGGTGATCATCGTGGAGTTTTTGGTGGTGTCCTATCTCCTCTATACTTTGACGAAATCGGTGTATCAAAGTTATCAGATCGATCAGCATATCGACAATTTCCGGAAGGAAAACGATTTGATTGCGCAGGAAAACAAGCAAAAGGAGGCGGATTACAGTTATTACAGTTCTGACGCGTACATTGAAAAGATCGCGAAGCAGAACTTGGGATTGGT
>JAYRRV010000077.1:0-3061 GCA_041909955.1 Candidatus Altimarinota bacterium | reverse complement strand
TCACGGATGAGGAGGTCCCCTCCTTGACCGGTTATTATTTTGTCTGGGAGGCTTTTTACCCGGGATTGGAGATTTATAAGGCTCCCGTAGAGAAACTTCCTATATAAAGATCATTTCGTCGCGTGCAACCCCGGTTCCGATGAAATTGACGGGGCAACCTAGGAGCTCTTCAATTTTTTTGACGTATGTCTGTGCATTCGGGGGCAGTTCCTTGAAGGACTTAGCGTTCTTGATCGACGTTTTCCACCCCGGCATCTCCAAGTATTCGACTTCCACGTCTTCCAGTATGCTTGCAGATGCGGGAAAATTTTCAAGTTTCTTGCCCTGATAATAATAGCCCGTACCGATTTTAAGGGTTTCCATTTCATCGAGGACGTCGAGTTTGGTCAGATTGACGCTTTTCATGTCGTTCAGCATCACCGAGTATCGAGATGCAACGGCGTCAAACCATCCGCAGCGCCGCGGACGGCCGGTCGTCGATCCAAACTCACCCCCTTTTGTTCTAAGTTTTTCACCCGTTTCATTTTCAAGTTCCGTCGGGAAAGGTCCTGATCCCACTCGCGTTGAGTATGCTTTCATAATTCCTATGATGGTCGTGATTCTGGTGGCTCCGATTCCGGAACCGGAAATCATCCCTCCGATGGTGGCGTTGGAGGAGGTTACATACGGATATGTTCCGTGATCGATGTCCAGCATGGTGGCGTTGGCCCCTTCCATGAGAACTTTTTTCCCCTCGCTCATGGCTTTGTTGACCATCATGCTGGTATCGGCGATATATGGCTTTATTTCGCCGATGATATTCCGGTAATAGTTTAGTTCCGTATCTATATCAAACGTAAAATCGTAGTTTTTTTCGAGCATGGCTAGATTTTCCCTCATGTGTTCTTCGAATTTGTGAAGATCGAGGAGTTCATGCACTCGAATGCCGATTCTGGATATTTTGTCCGTATAGGCAGGTCCGATTCCCCGTCGGGTGGTTCCGACTTTGTTTTTCCCCTTCCGCTCTTCCTGGAGTCCATCGATTATTTTGTGGTATTCAAAGATCAGGTGTGCGCGGTCTGAGATGAATACTCTTCCGTCTATGTTGATGCCGTTTTCTTTGAGGATTTTTACCTCTTCCAGAAAAGTGGGAATGTGCACGACGCAGCCGTTGCCGATAATGTTGGTGGTTTTCGGGTAAAGCGCCCCTGACGGCATGAGGTGGAATATGAATTTTTTGAACTCTCCTTCATGAACAGGGTCCCGTACGTACACGGTGTGTCCGGCGTTGGCTCCGCCCGTTGCCCGAACAACAAAATCGTAGTGTTCAGCCATGATGTCGACGAGTTTTCCTTTTCCTTCGTCACCCCATTGTCCGCCCACAATTGCGCATACGTTCCCGTATTTCTGGAAGAAATCAGCCATGATAGAAGAGTTTTAAGACTAAGGACGACTGCACATTAGCATGTTCATGTTTGAAAAAAAAGTTTTTCAAAATAGGCGGTTGGGTGCCTGCCCGTTGCCTGCTTATGGCTCTTCCGGCATGGGGTTTGAAATGCGTTTGAAGCTATGGTAAATTGCGGGTGTTCCCATACCTTTTTATTGATATGATCGACCAGAAAGACCTTATCGCCCAAATTCCGTACTGCCTGGATAAGACGGATTTCCCGAATCTCGGTGAGAAATATGAAGGGAAGGTCCGTGACAACTACACAAAAGGGGATCGCCGTATTTTGATCACCAGCGATCGACTTTCGGCTTTTGACCGTGTGATTTGTACGGTTCCTTTCAAAGGGCAGGTGCTGACCCAGATGGCAAAATTCTGGTTCGAACACACAGAGGACATTATTGGGAATCATGTGGTGGAGTATCCCGATCCGAATGTGCTTGTCGGTAAAGAGTGCAAGCCTCTGCCGATTGAAATGGTTGTTCGCGGTTATATTACGGGGGTGACCGGTACGAGTGCCTGGTACAATTACGAGAAAGGTGTCCGTAATTTTTGTGGCAACATTCTTCCCGATGGGCTCAGGAAGAATCAGAAGTTTGATAAGCCTATACTTACTCCCTCCACCAAGGCGGAACATGGTGATCATGATGAGTCCGTCTCGCGCGATGAGATTTTGAAGCGAACTTCGCTGACCCCCGAGCAGTACGACCGCATTGCGGAAGCTTCCTTGAAATTGTATCTACGCGGAGTGGAAATAGCCGCCAAACAGGGAATTATCCTTGTGGATACCAAGTACGAATTCGGTGTCACGCCCGATGGTGAGATCGTCTTGATTGATGAGATCCATACGCCCGACTCTTCCCGTTTCTGGTTTGCTGACGAGTATGAAAAACGGTTTGCGTCGGGCGAGGAACAGAAGAAGATCGATAAAGAGTATCTACGTGAATGGCTCGCGGATCGCGGATTCAGGGGGGAAGGGGAGATACCTGAGATCCCCGATGACATAAGGGCCGAGACCGCACGTCGTTATATTGAGGCCTTTGAATTGATAACCGGGCTCACGTTCCAGGCCCAGGCTGGTTCCGTGATTGACCGGATCGGCAAAAATCTTCAGAAATACATGTAAGGGCTGACAACTTTTATTCTTCTCTTTATCCTCTACACTCACTTTATGGCAGACAGTATGATCGTACCGGTTCTTCTGGGTTCGGAAAAAGACAAAGGTTGGGCTAAGAAGATCACGGATGAACTGGATATTTGGAAAATACCCCATAAAGTGATCGTTGTTTCCGCCCATAAAGTCCCCGAGCTCCTTGTAAAAGTCATCGACATCTACCACCATTTTAAGGGGCAGGTTTGTTACGTGACCATCGCCGGCCGTTCGAACGGTCTTTCCGGTTGTACAGCGGGATCTTCGTTTCATCCGGTCATTGCTTGTCCTCCGTTTGCGGATAAGACCGATATGATGGTGAATCTTAACTCCACCATTCAGATGCCTTCGGATACGCCGGTTCTTACGGTTCTGGATCCCCAGAACGTTGTTATGGCCATTGTGCGTATTTTTTCACTTCATAATCCCGATCTTCGTAGGAGATACGAGCAGCACGTTAAAAAGGTCAAGGCGTCCTTTAAATT
>JAYRRV010000076.1:0-7832 GCA_041909955.1 Candidatus Altimarinota bacterium | reverse complement strand
GGGGTCGAAACGATTTTAAACTGCGTGAAGATGATTCCGGTGCTGGCACTGGCGATGGCCTCAAAAGCCGATCTTGAAAGGTCGAGTTCCACGCCCGTGGCGTAGGGGCCGCGGTCGTTGACTTTGACCTGAACGCTTTTGCCATTGGCAAGGTTTGTGACCACCATCATGGTGCCGAACGGCAGGGTCTTGTGGGCCACCGTGTAGATGCGCGGGTCGTACGGGTCTCCGCTGGAGGTTCCGCGTCCCGCCAGGATGTCGGCGTAGTAGGTTGCCCGTCCGAATTTGTACCCGTTGGTGCTTTCCAGAAGTCGGTAGATGAGCTCTGCAAAACTGCCGCGGTTCAGTTTTTCCGCGGGGGTCAAAGCTCCTTCGGAGCGGTTTTCCAGGAAGAGTCCGCGTTCTTTGGATACTTGGGTGTACGGGGCAAACCATTCGTCAACGGGAACGTCGGTATAGGGTGGTTCGGTGATGGTGACCGGCAGCTGGTGGTTTTCCTGGAGCAGCACCATTTTGAGGCTTTCCACTTTATTGATGGTGCTTTCCGGGTGGAATGTTCCGTCGGGGTATCCCGCCACAATGCCGTTTTCAAGGCCTTTTTTGACGTATGGGGCGAACCAGGCATCGGCCGGAACATCGGGAAAGCTGAGAGTTTCCGGTGTCGCGGTTGTTGCTCCGATTTTGTTGACGGTTCCGAGAATGATTTTTAATGCTTCCGCGCGGTTGATTTCCCGTCCCGGCTGGAACGTTCCGTCCTCGTATCCCTGGATGATATTGCGGTCTTTGAGAAATTTAATGGCGACGTAATGGGTGTCGCCCACGTCCACGTCTTTAAAAGCCGCCTCGGGTGGTTGTGCTTGGGGGATGGCTTGTGCCACGGTCAAAGGAACGGTTTGGGCTGTGAGTCCGAATGCACAGAGGAAGCCGATGATTCTGAACGAAGTTTTCATACTCAAAAGACTATGCTTTTGGCTTGATCGTGATGTGGCGGAAGTCGCCTTCACCGGCGCTTTCCGTCATAAGATTCGCAAACTTCTCGGCAAGGTGGAGGTGTACCACCCGGCGGAAATAGGGTGACATTGCCGGCAGGGACTGAGGTTGGCGAGTCTTCAGTACCATGTCCGCTTTGCGTTCGGCGAGCTTGATAACGTTTTCCTCCTGGCGCTTGCGGTAGTCGTCGACGTCCAGAAGAATCTTATATTCACCGGGCTGTTTGTTCCAGATGATAATTTTCAGCAGGTTCTGGAGCGCAAAGATGTTTTCACCGTGGTGTCCGATCAAAAGGCTCGGTTCTTCGCTTTCGATGTTGATGCGGTAGGTATCGTCCTTTTTGTCGATCTTGATTTTCCGGAACGGCGTGGAAATTCGGTTCAAGATTTCTTCGACGGTTTCCTGCAGGAGGGTTTCCATGGTGAGTTAGGGATTAGGGTTTAGAATGTAGAAGGTAGAATAGAAGGGCGCTGGGGTTATTTTTTGTCGTGGGTTTCGATGACCCGGACTTTGGTCTTTTCCTTGTCGGCTTTTGCGTTCACAACCATCTGCTGGGCGATACCGTAGAGCGTGGATGTGCTCCAGTACAGGCCAACGCCCGCGGGTACCGATGCGGTGAATACGGCAATCATGGCGGGCATGAAGTACAACATCATCCCGTTCGCGGCATCCATTTCCGATTTTTTGGGAGCCTGGTCTTTGTTGGATTCAGCTTTCTTCTTATTCCTGACCAGGGCAAGTTTCATCTGGAGGAACTGGAGTCCGCCCACAAACAGCGGGAGGACAAAAATATTGATTTTGGTGAGGTCCAGAATGGAAAGGAATATGACGTTGATCTTGCTGTAATCAAAGTTCTGAAGTCCTCCGTACAATAAATGGGCGTTGTCCGGATTCAGTCCGTTCTGCACCACGTAGTAGAGCGCGATGAGGATTGGGAACTGGATGAGGAGAGGCAGGCAGCTCCCCATCGGGTTTACTTTGTGTTCCTGCATCACTGCCAGGGTTTCTTTGCCGATCATTTCCTGGTTGTCCTTGTATTTTTCACGGATATGGTTCAGTTTTGGCTGAACGTCCTGCATTTTCCGTTGCGATTCCAAAGCTTTCTGGTTCGGGATGAGAAGGATGGTCCTGATGACAAGCGTCAGCAAAATGATGGCCAGGCCGAGTCCGTGGCCCGGGATAACGCTGATGAGGAAGATCAGGAGGTTATAGATCGGCTGGTAGAAGACGGTGGTCCATACCCATCCCAGGGCTCCCTGGGGTTTAATTTCAAACTCTTTTGATTCGATGATTTTGGACTGGAGCGTTGATGGGACGGTGGGTTGAACCGACTCCTGGGTTTGCTGGGTTCCGGTATTCGGAACGGGTGCCTCCTCAACCCAGACGACTGCCTGGACTTTATAGGTTCCGAGGGTTCCGAAGAGAGCGTGGTTCCAGTTTGAAAAGGAGACGGTGTGTTTTTCACCGGGTTTTACCGTGACGTCCGCGGTGCCTTCGCAGGAAATTTGGGCTACGTTCCTTTTTTGGGCCCATTGGTCATTCTCTTTTTTGAGTACGTTGATCGGTTCGTTCGGGCAGCTGTTTTTGAGAGTGACGGGTGAAAGGGTGTTGTTTTTGAGTTCAACGCTCACGGCACTTCCAAGTTCGAAATCGTTATGGATCGGACTGAGAACGATGGTGTTCTGGGCCTCTTCCTGAGCGTTCGGTTTGAAGAAAAAATTAATGACCAGGTTCACCACCAAAAAGATGATGACGAAGCTCAGTATGTTCTGGAAGTGTTTTTTCATGTTGAAGGGGTGATATTTTGCAAAGTTTGGACGAGTGTTTTGGTGAGTTCCTGAAAGTTCAGTTTGGTCAGGGGGAGCTTTGCAATCACAACAATGTCGGTCGGGACGGAAGGAAGATCAGGATGGAGGCGGAAGATTTCGAATATTTGGCGGCGGAGGCGGTTTCGCTGGACCGCTTTTGGGGTGACCTTCAGACTTACGACGGCACAGAAACGGCTTTTTTTCTGTCGGTTCGGGAGATATTTGACGGTAAAAAAGATATTCCCGTTTTTTTTGCCCTTTTTTAAAAGGTATTCAATACGACTGCTCGTTAAGCGTTGATTCTTTGGCAGCATGGAAAAAAAGTACAGGTATATTTCTACCTTATACTATATGAGCGTGTTAGCCTTTGCGGTCGCTCACGGTTATGCTGTAGCGTCCTTTTGCGCGTCTGCGAGCTAAAACATTACGTCCGTTTTTGGTAGCCATCCTGGATAAAAATCCATGGGTCTTGGCATGCTTGCTTTTCTTAAGTTTCGTCAGCATGATGACAAATATTATGAAGTGATATGGTCGAAAGTCGATTGAGTCTCGGTGTTGTGGCTGTGAGCTTGCGTCAGCCGGTGACTCAGCCCAAAGAGGATAGCTTTTGGGCGTCTGGATGTCAATTCCTTATTTTGTCCGGTTCAGGAGGGGCGCTTTTCTTCGGCCATGGCCGCTGCCGCTCCGTTCATGGTGCCGATAAGGGCCCCAAGACCCATTCCCAGCATGGTTAGGGCTTCAACCGGGATTTCACCCACTCCGTATGGGTTTTTGGTAAGCATGTTTTTCACGAGGATGACGGTTGTTTCCAGTCCCCAGATCAGGAGTCCGAGCATGAGCCCCGCAATAATTCCGACAATCCCGCCGATGATGCCTTTATAGATGACTTTGTTGAAGAGTGTTTTTTTGAGCATGTTTTTGGGGTTAAAAGGTCAGAAAGTTTTTAAGGATGTTTTTCCCCTCCGGAGTGCCGAAGGATTCCGGGTGGAATTGTATCCCGAAAATGGGATGTTTTCCATGTCGGAGTCCCATGATGGTGTTGTCGCCGACCGTTCGGGCGGTTATTGTGAGCTCATTCGGAAATTTTTTCGCGGAGACGCGGAGTGAATGGTACCGCATGGCGGTAAACGGGGAGGGTATTCCCTTGAATATCGATTTTCCGTCGTGAGTGATTTTACTGGTTTTGCCGTGTACGATCGACGGGGCGTGCTCAATGGAGGCTCCGAAGGCATGGGCGATGCCCTGGTGACCCAGGCAGACTCCCAGGAGAGGGATTTGGGAACCGAGTTTCATGATCACTTCCCGGCAAATGCCGAAATCTTCAGGGTTTTCCACCGTGCCCGGCCCGGGGGAGATAACGATGTGGGTCGGTTTCAGTTTTTCGATTTCTTTGAGGGTAATGCGGTTGTTCTGGAACACCACCGGGCCGGCCTTGAGTTCAGCGAAGTATTGGTAGAGGTTGTACGTGAACGAATCGTAGTTGTCGATGATGAGTGTTTTCATGCATTCAGAATTTGCAGTTTTGCGGATTTTATTGTATCTTTGGCGGGAAGTATTTCAAAACTAAAAACTATGTCTCTACGGACTCAATATGAATTTTTATTCGTAGGAAGGGATGAAGACAGTTTTGTTGAAAATTACGCCTACGATCTCGGTGAGGGAGGGGAGAACAGCGGCAAGATTTTTATCAATCTGGAAATTCAGAACAACCCAGCGGAGGCGGAGGACATCGGTGAGCTGATTTTTGACACTTTGCGCAAGAGGTTTTTTGCCGATCTCGATGTGGATCCCTACGTCCGTTTTGAAAAAGCTTTGAAGGAGGTGAACCGAGAGCTGAAAAATTTCCGGGCCGGAAAGAGCACCCAGTTTATCGGAAACCTCCATGTCATTATTGCCGCCATTGTGGGCAACAACCTTTTGCTGACCCAGTGCGGGGAAGCGGAGGCGTATTTGATCCGCAGAAGGTTCTGCAGCGTCATCAGTGATGACCTGTACGATCCAGAATCCAAAGATTTTTTCACGAACATAGCCAACGGTACGCTTGAGCCGGAAGATTTTGTGCTCCTGAGCTCGACCCGTCTGCTTCGTTATATTAATAAGAATGATTTCGCGAGAATAGGATCTTCCAAGAGCCTGGTTGCCTCGCTCGGTGAACTCAGGGATTTTCTTTCGGCCGAAGTCCTGGGGAAAATGGCGTTTATCGGTATCCGTGCAGGATTTCCCGTTGAACTGAGCAGTGAAGAGAAATCCAAAGTGTCCGCCCATCTTGAAAAACAGGAGCGAGTATATGGTTCCCCGGCTGCCGATTCAAAAAACAAGCAGGCCGTGAATGTCGTTCTTATGGACGCCGTAAAAAAACTTTCGGGGGCGGTGAAGGATTTAAGCCAACGGCTGGCCGCCAAAACGAAGGCCGGCGAAACCCAGGGAAGGGTGGTCCGCGGGCAAGGCGGCGGGAGTTTTTTCAGTTTCAGCAACTGGTCCAGGGATAAAATTCTCGCGGCCATCATCGTCATCGTACTTGTGCTTACCGCAGGGGTCTGGTGGCTCCGCAGCCGGGCCGATGAGCAGGCAAAGATTGATCAGTATGTTGCCATACTGAACGAGGTGCGTGAGGAGATCGGTTCGGCGGAAACGACCGGACAGTATAATAAGGACCAGGCCAGCCAGATGCTTGCGGATGCGCAGCAGAAAGCTTTGACCGTTTTGAATTCCGGGTATGCCCGCAGCGACGCAAAAAAATATCTTGATATGATTCAGCAGAGCCGGGACAAGCTTGACGGGGTGTTCCATCCGGTTGCCCGCGTTCTGGCCGACCTTACGACCAAACGGGCCAATGTGAGCGCGCTGGGTCTGCTTCATCTGAAGGGAGGGCTTTACGCTTTTGAGTACAATGCGTTGTATCCGATTCTGGCCAATGCCGTTCAGGATCCTATGACGCTCGATGACAATGAAACCGTTGTTGCGGGTTCAACGTTTGATGATCAGAATTCACTGCTCTTCTACACGAAATCCGGTAAGGTTCTTGAGTATAAAGATAACCGGGTAAGCTTTGTCCAGTCGGCCGAGGGGATTTTCCATAAAGGCGTGGCAGTACAGGCATACAATAACAAGTTCTACATTCTGGACCCGGATTCCAACCAGATATGGAAGTACACCCGCCGTCGTGACAAATTTGATGCCGCTGAACAGTACAATATCAACGCCGACCTGAAGAATGGCGTGTCTTTTGCCATCGACGGAAACGTTTATGTGGTGAACAAGGACGGTTCCCTCATGAAGCTTTACAGCGGAAATACTCAGAGTCTTACGCTCAAGCGTCAGCCGGTGAAACCGGTGGCGACTCCGAGCAAGATTTACACCGAGCTGGATATGGCTCAGGTGTATATTCTTGAGCCGAGCGAGCGTCGTGTGATGATTTATTACAAGGACGACAAGACCCAGGGACTTACGTACCAGGCACAGTATGTGTTTGACGATATCACCGATATCCGCGATCTCTATGTGGATAAGGACACCAACAAGCTGTATCTGATGGATGCTACACGGGTGTACGAGGTGGATATGAACCAGCAGGCTCCCGCCAGCACAACCACGACGACGGTTCCGGCAACGACGGTGACTCCTGCTGCCCCATCCGCAACGGGAACAACCCAAACAGCCCCGGCGGCAACGGGTTCCACGCAAGCTTCGTCAGCTCCGACGAACTAATTCGGTTTAGAATATCTGGTCTTCGAAGGCTTTCATATCCACGTTTTGTTTTGCCTCTTTTTTGAGAGAGTAGAAAGATATGAATCCGGCCGGAATCGGCAGCCAGAACGAGATGAAACGGTAAATAAGTGTTGCTCCCACGGCGATAGGAGGGTCAATATGGGCTTCCAGGAATATCAAAATAAGGGAGGCCTCGGCGGCTCCGATGCCCGCAGGAGCAAGAGTGATTTTGCTGAAAAGCAGGGAAGCGGCGTAGGCAAAGACGATGACGGTCATGGAGGGAAGTATTCCGAAAGCCATAAAAGAAAAGGCCAGGGTCGCGATGTTGGACGCGTAATAAATCAGGCTTGCCAGGAGGCTCTGCACAATCAGCCAGGGGTGTTTCAGGAGTCTTTCCTTATAGATCGCACGGTTGTGGGCGAACGAGATGAAAGGTTTCGCCCATTTGTATTTCCCCAGCACTTTCTCCATTTTTTTGAAAAGGTGGTGTCGGCTTATGTAAAGACTCAGCGATACGAGCGTCACGATCAGGATGCTGATGAAAATGATGGAGGTGTTCAGCGTGGCGGTTATTTCCTGCAGGAAGAACCCGGGGATCAGGAAGAGCAGGAAAAGGATCATGTGGGTGATCGCGGTCCAGCAGATGGTCAGGAAAATGAATTTTTCGGTATCCACGCCGAGTTTCCGGTAAAAATGGTAGGCCGCGGCAAGTCCGCCGGCTTCACCCACGGGGAGTATGTGCGCGGCGAAAACGTTGAGCGACGCGATGCGCATGGAGTCCTTGAATCTGACTTTGATGTCGGAGATTTTGAGGAGTATCTGCGAAAACCAGCCGTCACCCACATATTGGAACACCTGTGAAAAAAGCGCGGCAAAAATCCATCCCGTCTCCAGGTGGTCTTTGAGTTCCCACAGTTTTGAAAAGTCATTGAGGTGCGGAGCCAGCCTGCTGACTGCCAGTGCGACAATGGCTACGATTATGAAATACTGAAGTATCTTAAGAAATTTCACCGTTCAAGCGTGATGAAGTTTTGTCACTTATCTCCTGAGCAGGATGTCTTCGTTCTTTTCACCGCTGAATTTGCCGAATTCGTATTCGAATTTGACGCGTTTGAGGTTGAGAAGATAGCAGGAGCCCCAGACCGCATACTTGAACCAGATTCGTGCCCGTCCTTCTTCGTCAAAGCGGCGGGTATTGAAGATGATGTTGGTGGATTTGAGCATGCGGAACTTCCCGACTTCACTGATTTTTTTGATGTAGTCCAGGTCTTCACAAGTCGGGAGGTTCGGATTGAATCCGCCGATGGCGTGGTGAATGCTGCGTTT
>JAYRRV010000075.1:0-4709 GCA_041909955.1 Candidatus Altimarinota bacterium | reverse complement strand
CTGGCTTTCGGTCAAAACCAGGATGTGGGACAGGATGTCGGTTGTCCGGGAGCTGGTACACAGACCTTTGCTCACACTCCGGCCAACACCACATTAACAGCACTCACCGCAGGTACGGGCGGTAACACCGTTGACAGCAGCATCGTTGGATCAACTGTCCTTTCCGACAACCTTCTTGCTGTGACCGACACAACCAGTGGCGGTGCAAACGGATGTACAAGCGTCGGGGGTTCAGTAACCGCTTCCGCTACGGACTTCGTAGACCCAGCCCTTCCATCCGGAAACCAAATCAACGCTGACAGCCTCAGACTGGTAACTACAACAAATGTTGCCGCTGACGCTACATACGATGCATTATTCCCATCAGGAACACGTGAAACATTTGACAACATCACCTACAGCAAAGCCGCAGGCCCTGGTGATAACCACGATGTCCTCGCTCCACAGTCAGTTGCGGTTCCAGGATCAGCAACACTTTCAGAAACCGGGAATATGACTGCATACACTCTCACAAATGCAACACAAAATAAATTCGGATACATGGTTGCCATTGACGTATTGCGCTATTGCACACCAAAAAATTCCACATTCGGTTCAGGTGTAGCCCTTGCCCTCGAAGGCGTTCCGGCAACCCAGTTGGCTGGTAACTATACTTCAACCGTTACCTACACCAAGAGCCCGTTGAACTGCATGAACTTTGCTGAAACATCATTAGATGCAGCATTGAGCCGTATAGCCACCACCATGACTCTCGCAGTTGACACCTTGACTGCAGACACCATCGTTTCCATCGGTGCTGAATATGTAAAAATCACCGCAAACAACAACGACTTCACCTACACTATCGAACGCGCTCAGCTCGGAACAACCGCAGCTGCATACAATGCTGCAACCAAGGTCTATACCGCAGGTACCAGCTACACCGGAGCACTCGACGTAGCTGTGGACGGCGGAGCCGTAACAACTTTTGAAACTCTGGGCAACAGTCACTACCAGGTTGGGCAGACCCTCATCTTGAACGATGCAGGCTATGAACATGTCCTCGTAACCGCCGTCAGCCAGAACGACACGGACATCACCGTCCAGAGAGGTGTAGATGGCACAACCGCCGTTTCTCATAACGCCGGAACTGACATCATCGCTGTCTCAGTCGTTCCTCGCTAATCACTGAACGATTGACCCAAAAAGCCCCCGCATGCGGGGGCTTTTTGCTGTAATGGTATTCACAAAAGACCGAAAAACATGTATAATAAAAGGAAAGAGAAATATTCATTATCCAGGTCTTATGAACATGTTCCGCCGCCACGCACAGAAACTCCTCACCCTCAGTTCAATCGTTTGTCTCCTGGCGACATCGGGATCAACCGCATTCGCCGGCTTTGACCTGCAGGCAAGCACGTCAAAGGTATACGAACTGCACTATAACGACAACCCCGGAGACACCGTCAAAGACTTCGTGATCATCAAGAACATCGGCAAAGAGCCAGTTACCCTCAAGATGTACGCCGCCGACGGAATGTTGACCAGACAGGGAACATTCACCGTCACGTCGGACAAAGACAAACAACGGACTATCGGTCTTTGGACCGCGCTGGCGGAAAACAAAATCACCGTTGAAGGAGAAAGTGAAAAAAAGGTATTTTTCACCATCAAAGTACCGGACAAGCTGACTCCTGGGTCCTATGCAGGAGGGATCGTAGCCTCCACCATTGAAAAAGACCGGAGCGGACAAAAAGGCTCCGGGGTCTCCGTCATCAGCAGAGCCGTCCTTCCGGTATACGTGACTATTCCGGGAGAAATCGTCCATAAATTCGACTGGCAGGATTTTTCCCACGAAGCAAACGGCAACGGAAGCCACCATTTCAACATGAAATTCAAGAACATCGGCAACACCGTGATTATTTTCCAGACCTCTGTGGAAATTTACGGACAGCCGGAGGGCATTGATGAAAAAGAAGTTCTCAGGTCCCAGACACAACAGGAATCGGTGGACTACACCAAGGAAGATCTCAAAAGACTCACGAACCAGGTGCTGGACAACACAATGTCTACCTACGAAATCAGCCTGTTTCAGGACCAGGACGTTTCCATTCCCCTAACATGGAAAAAACAGCCCTTGTTCGGAGAATACACGGCAAAAGCAACGACAACCTTCTGGGAACTCAATCTGACCTCGGGCGTAAAATCAAACCCAAAGGCCATCACGAAAGAAATCAAATTCAGCGTCACGCCATTATGGCTTATTTTGCTCATCGCTGGAATAATTCTCCTGCTGATCCTCCTGATCTTGGGCAAATTTCTCCTCCGCCACTCCCAGAAAAAACACGCGGAAAAATACATCGTGCAGGAGAACGACACCATCACCAATATCGCTGACACAAAAAAGGTGAATTGGAAAAAAATCGCGCAATTGAATAAATTGCATCCGCCGTATGAATTGAAAAAAGGGGAATCAATTCTTATCCCTAAGCCCAAAAAATAGTATGGATAGAAACAAGATGAAAAACTCACTGCTACTTGTCACACTCCTTGTCATGCTTTCCGGAGGCATAACTCCGGCTGGGGCAGTTTCAAGCAACTTCAGTTTCGGCCCTACAAACCCTGACAAAGATATTCCGGAAATCATTCACCTTGAACTCAGACCCGGGGATACGTTCACCGGATCCGTGACAGCAACCAATAACGAGGATATTCCGGGAACATTCTCCCTGTATCCCACGGATACCGAATACAATCAAAGCCTGCACATGGTATACAAAGCAAAAGGCGGAACAAGAACGCTCGCAAGCTCATGGATCACCATGGATGAAAACGAATTCACCCTGGGACCAAAAGAGAAAAAAACGTTCGAATTCACCATGAATATCCCAAAAGACGCAGGAATTTCCAACCTCTACAGGGCCGGCATAGTGCTTGAAAAAATCATTGGATCGGATGAAAAAACATTGATAAAATCCCGCGCCCAGCTGGTCATCCCGGTTGAACTCAACGTCACCATGAACCCCAAGCACATCGAAAAATACGGCGAAACAAACCTTCTCAGCAGGATAAACGGACCGGGGACATGGGTTTCGGTCGCGTTATTCCTTGCGGGAATGGGCTATTTCATTCACGAAACCCGCAAAGAAAAACTCGCCAAAGCAAAACAAAACTCCCAACCGGACGACGATACCGACAAAAACAAACCTTAGTCACTATGACCAAAAACAAAAAACTCATCATCGGAACCTTCGTCATTCTAGCCCTCAACATGGGTTGGGCCGGTATTGCGTGGGGTCAAAGCAGCAACCAGTCCAGCGTCAACGTGAACCGGACGGGAAGCTTGTCGTTTTTCGCGATCCCTGCAAGCCTCGACTTCGGGACTCTTGGCTCACCGAGCGCACGAACCCCCACATTTAGCGATTCGCTGGTGGACGGGGTCGAACTCGTCAATCTTCCGTCGAGTAAACTCATCAGCGTATTGGACACCCGCGGCCAGGGCGGATTTACCGTAACTCTCAGCGCAAACGGCAATTTCTCCGACGGAGGGACGAACACCATCCGGGTCAGCAACGTAAACCCCGACGACAATTTGAGAATAGTGACCAGTTCACGTCTTGAGGGTGTCACCGGAACGACGGCGGGCGGAGCAATTTACGAAACAGGATTTGCCGGCCCTCAGACCGTAAATATGCCAATCAACACAGCTGCCACGGATTTCGGCCTGGAAGCGACCTTCACTGGTGTTGCGAACAACGCTTTGGACACTGCCGTACCCCTGGTCGTATTCGACGGCACACTTGCCTCTACAACGGGCCGCATCGGAAAAATAGACACAGGGGTATCCGCCATGCTCTATATCCCGGCATACCAGGCAACCGGCCAATACACAACGACGCTCACCTGGACACTCACCGACTCAACCATCTAAATAATTATGAAAACAAACAACAAAACAGCTCAGTTTCTTAAGGTCATCACGGTTCTTCTTGGACTGAATCTTTTGATTCTCGGAAAAGCTGCGGCCCAAACCCAAACTGCGTCGCTGGAAATCCAGCCGGGGAATCTCTCGCTGTCCGTACCAAGCTCAATCACATTTGAAAAGAAGATTCTCGTGCAGAACACTCCGCTCACTGAAAACATTTTCCTGAACCCTCTGGACGACCTTCAAACGATACGGGTCATGGATCCAGTAACGGGAGACACATTTCATGTAAACCTCACGTTCAAAAACATGAGTGCGCCGGAACAACCGCTGATCCAGGAAGATCCCGCGCAGGAAGTCCCCTTGTCCTCTCCGGGTACTCCGGTAACCATCAGCGTGAAAGAAGCGGATAAATATTTTGTAAATGACACTATTATCGTAAACCAGGAATACAACAACGGAAACGAACACATGAGGGTGATCTCAGTGGACAGTGCATATAACCAAATCACGGTTTTAAGAGGAGTCGATAACACAGAAAATTATATCTCGGCAGCCGGACCGTTACCCCGGGGGGCAGGTTTCAGAATACGACACATCATTCCTTTCGACCAGTTTAAGGTCACCACACTCTACGGAAATGGACGGTCGGAATCGGTTGATACCAGTACGACAAACGACCCGGCGGGAACAAACAACGTCAGTAGTCCGATCAGTTATTATTACAATCCAAACAGTTCAGCCGCAACAGATTATCCCGACTCAAATCTCACATCATTCCTAGCCGACTGAGCCCCCGGGTGCG
>JAYRRV010000074.1:0-8575 GCA_041909955.1 Candidatus Altimarinota bacterium | reverse complement strand
GTGATCGTTCCACAGGGCCAGGACAATGCTCCAATCGCCTTTTTGGACGGACTGAATTTTGAGTGGAAACCGCTGTACGAAGAGTTCGGGGCAGACCACTATTTTTTGGGGCCTGAATTCCAGAAGGTGGTGGCGCCGGGCAGCTACGACATCAGGGTCGGAAGCAAAGACATGAACAGCCGCTACGTGCTGGTCATCGGGGAAACCGAAACATTCCCCCTGCAGGAAACCATCAACGCCATGACCACCATCCCCGCGCTAAAACACGATTTTTTTGGCTCATCCCCGCTGACCTTTCTGCTCACACCGTTCGGTGTGGCGTACCTCATCATTCTCCTGCTCCTTGGATTCGTCGCGGGATTTGTCTACCGTGCCATCCTCAAAAAAACGGCGAAAAGCAAAATACGGAAAAAGAGCCGGAACATCGGGAAGAACGACCGGATCTTCCGTGCCGTCCTTGGAGCCGCCCTGCTGGGATTTGGAATCTGGACCTGGAACCCGGGCATGCTCTTTTTTGCAGGATTTTGCTTCTTTGAAGCCATATTCAGCTGGTGCGGTTTCTACGCCGCCATCGGAAAAAACAGCTGCCCGATTGATGAGCGATGAACGATCAGTCACCCAATACCCATTTCATCTCTTAACAAAAACCCATGAAAGGATTCAACGCAAACATAGAAAAAGCCACACTGGAAAACGAAAATTTCCGCACCGTTCTTTATACCTCAAAACATAGCCAGCTGGTCCTCATGTGCCTCAAACCAAAAGAAGAAATCGGCATGGAAACCCATCCCGACAACGACCAGTTCTTCCGTTTTGAAAAAGGCCAGGGCACTTGCGTCATCGACGGCAACGAATACCCTGTCGGTGACGGAATCGCCATTATTATTCCGGCCGGATCCCAACATAACATCATCAACACGTCCTCCACAGAAGAACTCAAGATGTACACGATCTACTCCCCCGCCCACCACAAGGACGAAACCATCCACAAAACCAACGCGGACGCCGAATCCATGGAAGAGGAATTTGACGGCACAACAACCGAATAACGGCATTTTCTTTAATATATGAACAAACCCAACCATCACCACCGGGAAACCTGGGTGAGGTCGCTCGTCAAAACCCTCACCTACCGCGTCCTGATCCTCATTCTGGACTTCACCGTCATATATTTCCTGACGGGGAAATTTGAAGTCGCCCTGGGATTCATGATCGTCAGCAACATCTACACCAGTCTCGGATACTACTTCCACGAAAGAGTCTGGAACGGAATTAAATGGGGAAAACTCAAAAACGGGACCTAATCTTTCTTCGTCGCGATCTGGACGACCTTACGGCCCGCCAGCATGGCAAGCTCACCGCCGGGGACAAAGTTTGCCACGGCTTTGGCGAAATCGAACAGCTCGTCACTGGTGAAGGAGTTGCGGAGCCTATCGCTGATTTTGCGGCCTTTACGTATCTCACCAGTCACCCCGTCAAACTCCACCATGGATTTTTTGTTCTTGGCTTCCCAGGAAAATTCAAAAGTGTAGATCGGGTAAAAATAGAGGCAAAGCTCCTCGATCCCGATCTTTTCATCCAGAATCTGATCTGCCTTGATCGGCTTCACGAGCTGGTTCAGAATTTTGCGGACCAGGAATGAAGCCTTCGTTTCCAGATTCACCACCGGAGTGCCATCGGAAGTGAGTTCATCCGTACTTTGCAGTTCCTTGGTCGGAAACTGAAGGTATTTTTTGAAATCCGCCGGCTGATCGGTCTGCGCGTCCACCATGATTTCCTCCCGGTAACTCTCCTTGCAGTGCTCAATGCCCTCGATTTCGAACGTATGGGCCTTATCCACTTTGTACTCCTTTCCCTCGTAACTCACGTCCTCCACCACGGTTTCCACAGGAACACGGTAACGGGCCTTACGCTTGTACTCAAAAAAAGAGGTCCCGACAATATTCCAGAACGCCTGATAACGTTTTTCTTCATAGCTGATGGTGATGTCCTCCTTCTTTGGTTGGAACAGAAAAGACTGGAGCATACCCATGGCTTTCACCTTATGCTCCTCGGCCATATTGCGGGCCTTTTCCCACCCAAGCGAATCCAGGATGAGCAAAAGCTTTTCACCCTGGACCTGAATGTTGCTGATACCGCCGCCCTGAGTCATAGTTGAGGATTTAAACGGCAAAGGCTTCCTGACGGGTCTCGCGGATCACCGTGACTTTGATCTGACCCGGATATTGCAGATCGCGCTCGATCTTGCGGGAGATATCGTGGCTCAATTTGATCGCGCCGAGATCGTCCATTTCGGAAGCGACAAAGATTCTCACCTCGGCACCGGCCTGAATAGCATAGCACTTAATAACGCCCTCAAACGAACGGGCGGTATTTTCAAGTTCATCCAGACGCTTAATGAAGGAATCCAGGTTTTCGCGGTTCGCACCCGGACGGGATTCGGAAATCGCGTTGGCGGCCTGGACAATCATGGACTCGAGCGAAGCGGTGTTCGGATCGCCCATTTCGCCTTCAATGGCACGGGTAACGTTATCCGGCAGACCGAACTTCTTGGCGATGTCGCGGCCGATGACGGCTGGATTGCCCTGAATTTCATGATCAACGGCCTTGCCGATGTCGTGGAGCAGACCCGCCTTGCGGCAGATATTCACGTCGGCGCCGAGTTCGGAAGCCAGGTTGGCGGCCAGGAAGGAAACCTCCATCGAATGCTTGAGGACGTTCTGCCCGAAGCTGGTTCTGAATTTCAACCGGCCCAGGAGTTTGATAAGGTTCGGATGAAGTCCGGCGACACCTGTTTCGTACGCCGCCTTTTCACCAAGTTCCTTAATCATATTGTTCACCTCTTCCTTAGTCTTTTCTACGGCCTCCTCGATGCGGGCCGGGTGGATACGTCCGTCGGCAATGAGTTTCTCCAGGGCCATTTTGGCAATATAACGGCGGACCAGATCGAATCCGGAAATCACGATGGAGCCCGGGGTATCGTCAACGATCACGTCGATACCCGTCGCCTCTTCAAACGAATTGATGTTGCGTCCTTCACGACCGATAATGCGACCCTTCAGATCATCGCTCGGCAGATTGATGACCGTAACGGTGGATTCCGTGGCGGTCTCCGCCGCGTACTTCTGAATGGCATCCGCAAGGATGAATTTGGCCTTCTCCTTGGCGCGGTCCAAAAGCTCTTTCTCCGACCGTTTGATGTGTTCAACAATTTCGGCTTTGGAATCCTCCTCAACCTGTTTCAAAAGGATGGTCTTGGCCTCCTCACGGGAAAGGTTAGCCACCTTTTCCAGCTCCGCCGACTGAAGATCGTGAATCTTCTGGACATCTTCACGCAGCTGCTTGACCGACAGAACCTTGGCATCAAGCTCGGTCTTGAGATGATCGGATGCCTGGATCTTCTTATCCAGCGCCTCCTCTTTCTGCACCAGACGCTCTTCCAGTTTATCCAGCTGCTGACGCTTCTTTTCCTCCTCCGATTTTACCTTTTCAAGCTCTTTGAAGGCTTCGTTCTTGGCCTCGTAAAGGATTTCCTTGGCTTTGGCCTGAGCCTGCTGGAGAACTTTTTCGCCCTGGTCCACGGTATCTTTATTTTTGGCCTCAACCTGTTTCTTCTGGACAAAATATCCGCCAACCGCACCAAGGACGAGAGCTACCAGCGCAAGAATAATTGCACTCGGTGACATATCTATAAAGTAAGGGAATAAGGTCTTCCCAAAAGGTGCATTCAAATGTGAACATCAAAGAGTCCCTGCTAGATGAGCAGTTTTAACAACCTGAAACCCTGTTGGTAAATGTTTGGAGAAATCATGTGAATTTCGTCTCTGATCGGATTTTTCCCCTGACTCGATTGAATGAAAATTGAATAAAACACCTCTTGTGACTTTTTACCGATAGCATCATAAAATACCTCGTTATGGCAAGTCAAACGGCCCTTTCCGGGGCCTTGGCAGAGCCTTGTGGAAAACCGGACTTTTGAAGAAAAAAATAGAATTGACGATGTATAGTAAATATTTCAGAAGAGACAATGCGGCAGGCAGTGAATCCCTAACGAAAAAATACTTTAAGAAAAATTTAAGAGCCGGTCATAACCGGAGCGTAGGGTGAAAGAACATCAATAACCAAAACCACCATGAAAAACAAAATCCTCAAGCTTCTGCCCGTCATCACCATCCTGGCACTGGTGTCGTTGTTCTATAAAATCGCGTACGCCCAGGGAGTAACCGAAACCCAGGCAACACCGGAAGTGTTCAGCGAACCGGGCGCAAAACTGCTCATCACCGAAGTAAATCTCAAAAATAAAGAGGCAGACTGGCTGGAACTCTCCTATGAATCCCCGACCCTCAAACCCCTCAACCTCAAAAATTTCCGGTTTCAGGACGATAACGTGTTCAAAGAAATCACCGACGATTACTGGATAGGTTCGGGCGAATATCATGTTTTGAAATTCAAAAACACCGACCCCGATAACCCGCAAAACCGCCTGCTGACAACCACCCGGAGCGGACTGACGGCAACCACGGAACAGATCATCCTCAAAGACCCCGGGGGTAAAATCATCGACGCGCTCTGCTGGAGCAGTGCCACCCCGACCGCGGATGAAACAAAAGACCTGGAAGACCTTTTCCAGAACGAAGGCTGGATTTCGGCCAACCAGACCAGCTGCTTCTCCAGCGCCAACATCAGCACGAACCAAAGCTTGATCCGTACGGGCATGACGGATACCGACTCCGTCAGCGACTGGACGGTGACCGACGACGCAACCCCCGGAAAGGGAAATGACGAAACTCCCGCCTCTGTCACAACAACCCAACCTCCGCCGGAAAATTCAACAACCGCAACAGAAACAAACACCTCACCATCACCCATAACAACCATCTCATCTCCACCCGCACCATCCAAAAAAACAACCGCCCAAAAAACCGCGACCCCCAAGACGGCCACCACAAAAACAACCGCCAAGACGCCCACCGCCAAAAAAACGGCGGCGAAAAAAACCGCCCTAAAAAAATACGCAAACGGCGACCTGAGCGACAACATCGTCATCTCAGAAATTTTTCCCCGCGCGGCCAAGGACGACCGCAACAACGAATGGATCGAACTTACCAATACGGGCGATACGGAGATCAACCTTGGAAACTGGCGGCTGGACGACATGGAAGGCGGAAGCAAGCCTTACACTCTCCCGGACACGCTGACAATCCCCCCGCAAAGTTCAGTGGTCATCAAGGCTCCGGAGTCCAAGCTCTCCCTTTCCAACACCAAAGACCAGGTCCGTCTTTTTGACCACACCGGGAAACTGTTGCAAACCGTCGAGTTCGAGGAAGCGCCAAAGGAACAATCATTCGCCCGAATCAGCGTCAGCCGCAACGACGCCGGAAACCCGGCCAGCGACGACAGCGGAACTCCCGACTCATCGACGCAGGAATCGGATAACTCGGAAAATCCGCTTTGGGTCTGGGAAAATCAACCCACCCCGGGCGAGCCCAACCCCGCGTACCTGGAAATGACCGGAACCATTACCAAGGAAGCAATCTTCGAAGAAAAATATTCATTCGAAATGAAAGACGGGAACGGCAGGGAGCATACCGTCCTGTTCGACGAAGCCCTTGTTGCCGGTCCGATGGCCAAAGTCACCTTCACCGCCGGAACGGCAATAAAAATTCTTGGTATACAAAAAGAGGAAGAAAACTCCGTCATCGAACTGAAAAAATACGAGGTACTGAATGCGGAAACGGCAGCCCCGGCCCCGCCCTCCCCCTGGATACTCCTCGGACTCATTCCCCCGGGCGGGGCCGGGGCGTGGTACGGAGTGAAGAAATTACAAAAGATGTATGGTAAAATGTAGTCATGTATTCACCTGGAATTATCATCGCGTTTCTGGCGGGAGTGCTCTCCGTAGCCTCGCCATGTATCCTCCCCATCATCCCGTCGTTCATGGGATACATTACGGGCGTCTCGCTTTCCGACGGCTACAGTAAACTGCACAAAAAAGCGGCCAGACGGAAACTTCTCATCAATACCCTTATCTTTGGAGCGGGATTTTCACTGGTCTTTCTCCTTTTTGGTGCAGTCATCGGAGTGGTCGGCCAAACACTGGTGCTCAACCGTCCGATCTTTCAAACCATCGGAGGAATCATCATCATTCTCTTCGGCCTCCAGCTGACCGGACTCATCAACCTCAAATTTTTACTCAAAGAAAAAAAGTTCGAACTCAGTCCCAGACTCAAAAAAATGGAATACCTGAGGTCTTTTCTGGTGGGAGTACTCTTCGCGTTCGGATGGGCGCCATGTTACGGACCGATCATCGGAGCGATTTTCACACTCGCGGCGACCGAGGCCAACTTTGGACAAGCGATGCTCCTCTTCTTCTTCTATTCGCTCGGATTTTTGGTCCCGCTGCTCCTCTTCACGTACGTCATTGCTCACGCCTCCCAGAAACTGAAGAAATTCCAGAAACTGGCAAGATATACCTCCGTCGTCGCAGGAATATTCGTTATAGTGTTGGGATTCCTCTTAATGACCAACAACCTCAACATCCTGGTGAACTGGATCAATATGTCCTATAATATCAATAATGTTTCACTCCTTTAACAATACTTATGAATAAGAATACCAACCCGTGGATGCTCGCGACCATCTTCCTGCTCGGCATCGTCATCGGATTCGGCACAGGGAGATCCATCCCGGGAGTTGCGACCCAGTCAGCCAACAATCTTGCCGTGAAAGGAACGGACGGCGGAACCGTAGGTAGTGCAAACACCGTGGGGGTGCAACCGACAACACTGCAAACCGATCCGCAGAACAGTTATGCCAACACCGAGAAATCCACCGATGGTACGGGGCATTATTCGGTCGGCAACAAAAACGCCAAAGTGAAAATCGTCGAATTCAGCGACTTTCAATGTCCGTTCTGTTACCGGTATTTCGCGGGCGCCTTCCCGAAAATCCTGAACGACTACGTGGCCACCGGTAAAGTGTACTACAGCTACTACAACTTCCCGCTCAATATCCATCCCCAGGCGCCCAAAGCGGCGGAAGCCTCCCTTTGCGCGGGTGAACAAAACAAGTACTGGGAATATCACGACCTTCTTTTTGCAAACCAGAACGTGTGGTCCGGAAACGACAAAGATTCGGAAGTATATGCCAAACTGGCCCAGTCTCTCAATCTTGACGGAGGAAAATTCAGCCAGTGCCTGACCTCAAGTAAATATGCGAGCGTAGTCAGCGAGGACACAACCCTCGGAGAGAAAAAAAGCATTTCCGGAACGCCGACCCTCTTCATCAACGACCAAAAGATCGTCGGAGCCCAGGACTACTACGTGTTCAAAAAGGCCATCGAAGACGAACTCAAGAAATAACTACTTCATGAGCCGGTAAAGGATTTCCACAAGATGCGCTCTCTTAAGCAAAGCTTTGGTGACCGTACCTTTGGTGAGATTCGGCACCTGTGCGGGCACAACGAGTGTCTCCCATGTTATGTATTTTTTTTCGTAGGCCGTCCAGACGTACGGGGCATACCACGCTCCGGCTTCAAAATTTAGAGCGGTGGACGGCGGTACTTCAAGGAATTTGGTGTTGTAAGCCATCAGAATTATTTTCAATGCCTCAACCACCTTCACGTCATTGCCCGGACCGAATGTTCCGTCGGCATAACCCTGAACAAGTCCTTTCGCCTTGGCGTAACAAGCGTACGGAGCATACCAGTCATCCTTGGCGTCCTTAAAGCACGCCCGGTAAACGGCGGGGCTTGGAAACACCTTCTGGGCCTCAAACAATAGTTTCAGGAGTTCCGCACGGGTCACCAGTTTATCCGGTTTAAAACTGCCGTCAGGATACCCGGATATCACATGCTTATCCTTCAAATAATTGATTGCCTCGGCATTCGGGTGACGAGTGTCCACATCCGTAAATATCGGCCTAGGCGGAGCCTCGCCGCTTAAAACACTCGCCGGGGCAAACCCCGTGAGCATGGCCGAACCATGCAGCATCGAACGGACTGCAGGAAAGAAAAACATTCCGAACAACAACAAAAGTGATGTTATAAAAAACACCGTCCCGAAAGAGAAGACATGTTCACGCTTCACCGCCAGCATCGGAAAAAATTTCGCCGCCTTATAGATTTTGCTTTTGTTTTTGAAAGTCATAATTCCAGATAAAACCTTATCTAGAAATTATAACATAAATTAAAGATTTAGCAAACCTCGGATCCAAAAAACACATCAATGGTGAAGAATGTGCTTATACTCCAATTCATAAATATGGAGGAACGTGAAGAAAATAGTCAGGATGAGCGGTCCGAAGATAACCCCCAGAAGACCGAAAAGCCCGATACCTCCAAAGACTGCCATAAACACAAGCAACGGGTTGAGGTTCGCCTGATTTCCGATGAAAAAGGCCTGAAAAATGTTATCAATCGTACTCACCACCAGGGTGCCCCATATCAACAGGAACACTCCGGGAACCATGTGACCGTTCACAATCAAAAGCAGAGCCGCAGGCAACCAGATGATGGTGGCCCCAAACAAAGGGACAAGGGAAAAAATGCCGATCGCGGTTCCCCAGAACAGCGGAT
>JAYRRV010000073.1:0-8966 GCA_041909955.1 Candidatus Altimarinota bacterium | reverse complement strand
TTTTGTCGGAAGTCTTGTTTCCCGTAAATTTGATCTCTTTTGCGTTTACGATCACGATAAAATCTCCGCAGTCCAGGTGAGGGGAATAGAGAGGTTTGTTTTTACCGCGCAAAATGTCGGCGATTTTTGTGGCGATGCGTCCTACGGTCTTTCCTTTCACATCAACGAGGAACCATTTGCGTTTGATGTCTTCCTGTTTTGGCGAGTATGTCTTGTTCATATGGAATTTGAGTTGCGATGATTAAACTAATTCAATTTGTACGATCGGAGCCGCGTCACCAGCACGGAATTTGATCGGGGTGATGCGTGTGTATCCGCTTTTGCGTTCTGCATAACGTTTGATGAGCTCTTCCATGACTTTGCGTGAAGCCAGGTCGCTGTGAAGAACGCTGTCCAGGGCACGGATGGCAAGTCTCTTCTCTTTTCTTTTTGCCGTGTTGATGAGGTCGTCAACCAGGGGTTGGACGGCTTTGGCCTTGGCCTGTGTGGTCTGGATTTTCTCGTGAATCAGAATTGAGGTCGCGAGGTTTCCCAGCAGCAGTCTGCGTTCGTCGCGCTTTCTTCCGCCGAGTTTGGATTGTTTTTTCTGGTGTCTCATGGCTTTATTTAATAATTATTCTTCGGAGAGGGTGAGGTTTCGGGTCTTCAATGCGTTCTTTACCTCGGTGAGGGCCTTTTTACCAAACCCACGGAGATTCGTCAACTTGCTTTCGGTGCATTTGGAAAGTTGTTCGATGGAGCCAATCCCCCCGTTGATGAGCGCGTTGAGGGTTCTTGGAGAGAATCCAAGAATTTCGATCGGGGTGTAGCTTTCCTGAACGGGTTTGTTCTTTTCTTCGGCCTGTTCTTTCTCGACGATCTTTTTGAAATCTGACATGTAGTCCGCCTCTACCATCGCATTTTCCTGGTTGAAGAGGTTGTAGTATGACTGGAGGATGTTTGAAGCGAATTTCACAGCGTCTTCCGGAGTGATGGAACCGTCCGTCACCACTTCAAGGATGAGTTTGTCCAGGTTGGTCATCTGGCCAACGCGGGTTGCCTCAACGTCATAGCGGGCTTTTTTCACCGGGCTGAAGACACCGTCGAGAATCATGATTGAAGGATCCACGCCTTCCTCTTTTTGGCGGTTGTGAGCCGGCAGGTACCCCACGCCCTTTTCGATCCGGAGTTCCATGTTCAATTTTGCTCCTTTTTCCAGCGTAGTGATGTACATATCCTTGTTCAGAATTTCAACGTCGCTCGGGCATTTAATGTCTTTTGCGTAGACCGGGCCTTCTTTTGATACGTTCAGAGTGCAGGTCGTAGGTTCCTTGCTTGCTTTTCTGATGTGAAGACCCTTGAGGTTCAACGTGATGTCGAGGACGCTTTCTTTTACGCCCTTCACGGTTGAGTACTCGTGGCTCACTCCGTCGATTTTGATTCCGGTTACGCTTGCGCCCGGGAGGGAAGACAGAAGGATGCGGCGAAAAGCATTACCAACGGTCATTCCGTATCCCGGCGGGAGCGGACTGACGGTGAAAATGGCATGATTATCACTGACCTTCTCAGTTTTAATCTTTGGAATGCCGATTTCTTCTTGAATGTAATGCATTAGGTTGGAGTGTAAAGGGTTACGTAACCTTTGGAAATGGTCCCCGGGAAGGGGACAGAAGAAATATCCCGCGAGGGGATGTTATGCTTTCGAGTAATATTCAATCACGAGGCTCGCCTGGACTCCCTGTTCCAGTTCCTGGGTCTCGACATCACGGCTTACCTGTCCCGAAACGGATTTGTAATCCACATTGATCCATTTTGCGGGCGCGTATTTCTGTTTTTCCAGGTCCGTAAAGAGTTTGGATTTCTTCATGCGTTCAATAACTTCGAACTTGTCCCCGGGTTCAACCTGATAAGAAGGAACATTGATCTTGCGGTTGTTGACCTTAAAAAGTCCATGGCTCACCATTTGGCGCGCTTGAGGGCGGCTTTTTGCCAGGCCTGCTTTAAAAATGACGCTGTCGAGGCGTTTTTCCAGAAGTTTCAGAAGGGCGTTACCGGTGATTTCCTTCATGGTGCTTGCTTTCTTGAAATAGTTGAAAAGCTGGCGTTCAGTAATGCCGAACATGATTTTTAAACGTTGTTTTTCACGGAGCTGGCGTGCGTATTCAGACTTTTTTGAGAAACTTCCTTTTGGTCCGTGCATACCAGGTTTGTAGTTCTTTTTAATTTTGTTGGCGTCGAATTTTTCGTTTCCGAAGAGGTTCATTCCTTCTCTTCTGACTAAACGCATTTTTGGGCCTGTGTATCGTGACATGTTGTGAAAAGTATAAGGTAGATAGTATTAAATGTGTGTTACACGCGGCGGGTTCTTCGCTTACGTACCCCGTTATGCGCAATAGCCGTCACGTCGGTGAGTGATTCAATGGCCAGTCCCGCAATGTTCAGTCCGCGGATAGCCTGTTCACGGCCTGAACCCACGCCCTTCACAATAACATGAACTTTTTCCAAACCGAAAACTTTTGCTTTGTTGGCGGCGTTTTCCGAAGAAACCTGAGCGGCGTACGGAGTGGCCTTTTTGGCACCCTTGAAACCGTTCGAACCGGCACTGCTCCATGCTATAACCTCCCCGTTCATGTCGGTGATACTGACGAGAGTGTTGTTATAGGTGGCCTGAATGTAGACCTTGCCCTCAAGTACGGTGCGGCGCTTGGCTTTCCCCTTCTTTTTCACGGGCTTTCCGGCCGTTTTTGCCTCGCCTTTTACCGTTGAAGCGGCCTTTGCGGATTTTTCCGCTCCTTCAGCTTTCGCGTCAGTCGTTGAGGTGTCTTTTTTTGTCGTTTCTTCTGCCATTGTTAGTGTTTTAGGATGATAGAATGTTGAATTGAGAATCAATGGTTATTTAGCGGCGATTTTCTTGTTTGCCACGGTCTTTCTCTTACCCTTTCTGGTTCTGGCGTTCGTCTTGGTGTTCTGTCCGCGCACCGGAAGTCCCTTGCGGTGACGGAAACCGCGATATGAGCCGATTTCCTGCAGACGCTTGACGTCCATCTGTGTTTTACGGCGAAGATCACCCTCCGTTGCGACCTTGGAAACTTTTTCGCGGAGGATGTTGAGTTGGTCATCCGTAAGATCGCTTACGCGAGTGTCCGGATTGATGCTGGATTCCTTGAGAATCTTGTTGCTCAAGCTTCGTCCAATGCCATAGACGGCAGTAAGACCGATTTCGATACGTTTTTCCTTTGGAAGTGTTACACCTGCAATACGGGCAACCGTTGCCATAGTTCAGAAAGTTATATAATTAGCCTTGTCTTTGCTTGTGCTTTTTAATCGCGCAGATAACGCGCACAACGTTTTTGCGGCGGATGACTTTACATTTGATGCAGATTTTTTTTACTGAGGAGCGTACTTTCATGTGGGGTTTGAATCAGTGGGTTTTTCCGATGGTTGTTCAGAGGGGGCGGCCGGTGTTTCTGTTGCGGCTGACGGCGCGGGAGCCGGAGTTGTCGGGGCCGGATTTTGTCCGGGTATCGACATGGTGTGATGGTCTTTGTGACGGAAGGTAATCCTTCCCTTGGTCAGATCGTACGGAGTCAGTTCGATGGTTACCTTGTCGCCCGGGAGAATTCGGATGTAATTGATCCTCATTCGTCCGGAGATGTGGGCCAGAACGGTGTTTTCCGGATAGCGCTCGTCGAGTAATTTGACCCGAAACATAGCATTTGGAAGCGCTTCTACGACCACTCCCAAAACTTCGATTACCTCTTTCGCCATACTGTGGTGTTAAAGTGAGGTTAAGGCCTTATTTTCCTTGTTTTTTCGTACAAAAATATACAAAAGAGCGTTAGGATTCTACATGACTCATTTCACCATTGCAAGACTTTTTTTATGGTTAAATATTCAGGAGTCGTTTGGTCGTTTGGTCAGGATTTCAGACCCTTTATTGGTGATGGCGATGGTGTGTTCAACCTGGACCGCGGGTGAACCGTCAACAGTGACAATCGTCCATCCGTCCCGGAGTGTTTTTATGGCGGGTTTTCCCATGGTGAAAATGGGTTCGATGGCGATGGTCATTCCGGGCTGCAGAATAGGTCCCGGCTCGCGGTCCCGGAAGTTCGGAACCTGCGGATCTTCATGAAGCTGGAGTCCGATCCCGTGGCCGATCAGGTCGCGGACGACGTGGTATCCGTTTTTTTCGATAATGTCCTGGATGACTCCGCTTATGGCGCGGATCCTGATGCCCGGTTTTGCCGTTTCGATCGCTTTTTTCAGCGCTTTTTCAGCTGTGGCGATGAACTTGGTGAGTTCCGGACTGATTTTTCCTACACCTTTGGTAATGGCGGAATCACTGTGAAATCCCTGATAAATTACACCGCAGTCCACGGTCACGATGTCCCCCTCAATGAACGGTCGGTTTGTGGGGACTCCGTGTACCACCTGGTCGTTGATATTGATGCAGGTGACGTACTTGAATCCTTTATAACCTTTGAAAGAAGGGAGGACGTGGTGTTCCTGCATCATTTTTTCAGCCAGAGAGTCCAGTTCAAGGCCTGTTGCCCCTGGTTTGATGTGTTTTTCGAGTTCATGCAGAATGAGCCCCAGGACTCTGCCGCTTTCACGCATCAATTTGAGTTCACTTTCGTCCTTGATGCCGATCTTCATATGGGCTTCTTTCCAGATGCGCATGGTGATATATGATGCAGTGCTTTACCTTGGGCAATGTATACAAAAAAGCGGTCCGTGTAAATGCCGCGGTTGCTTGATTTCAGGGTTTTTCGAGCCAATTTTTGTCGGTGGCCGAGAAGGGGACAAATGATACTGTATTTGCATTTTCTTTAGCGACCGCGGTAAGTACTCCGGCAACTTCTCCATATTGATTGAGAACCGGTGAACCTGAATTTCCGTGTTGTATATGCGGCATTCTCATTTGAATTTCATTGTATGTCATTTGGTGGTTCACTACGTCGTCCGTTACTCCAAGATATTTTCCTTCGTCGATTCTCCAGGCCCATTTTCCCAGCGGCAGGTGCGGGTTTGTGACACCGGTGTAGTGGACGGCATAGTATTTATCGTTTTCTGAGATTTTTCCCGCGATGCGGAGGGGTGTGTAGTCCGAAAAAACTTCCGATTCCGTTCTGATTTCGACAAAATCAGGGTTTCGCTGTTCATTGGGGATTGCAAACCATACGTAGGGGTCGTTATTGTTGAACTTCACCAGCTGTTTTGAATCGGATGGATACGCGTGCATTTCGATGAGGTTTGGAAGCTGAATGGATTCAAGATTTTGCCGGATATTGATTCCGGTGCAGTGTCTGGCCGTGACAACAGACCTGGGTTTCGTGACAAATCCCGTGCATAATCTTCTTCCCCCGCTTTGTGAGTCTCCGAATTCAAGAATAACCAGTGATTTCAGGATTTTCGTTTTGATTTCTTCGGCCGTAAGTTCAGGCAAAGGCTGTTCGGAAACACCACCGGCATCGGCCGGAGTTGACGCTGAGGGAACTGATGGCACTGATGGCACGGGGGTCTGACTTTCCGGATATTCAGCTCCATTGGTTTGTTGGGCGTTTATACAATATCCCGCCCCAAGGGCACCACCGACGACCGCTATGGCTGTCATGGCACTGTAGAGCAGTCTTTCACTATCCTCGTCGTTGTTTTTTGGGGTGTTCATTGTTTGGGGATATTTGAAGGTTCATTAAAATACCGCATTTGGGCGGAAAGTCAATTTCCCCGTAATTTGCTAATTATGACCGCAAACGGGGATCCAAAAGCTTGAAAATCTCCCTGGTGGCGCCTTCAATGTCCATGTCGCCGTTCATGGTGAGCATTTTGTTGAGTTTTTTGTAGTGGTCGATGACCGGCATGGTTTCGTCGTAGTATGCCTTGATGCGGGTCTTGATACTTTCGGGATTGTCGTCGCTGCGGTTAACAAGCTTCCCTCCGCATTTTTCGCAGGTGTCTTTGGCATATGCGGCCGGATAGACGGTTTTGCATTTTTCGCACAGTCGGCGGCTTGTCAGACGTTTCATGACCGTTTGTTCGGGTACTTCAATGAGGACACCGAGCATGTCGCGTCCGAGTTTCCTGAGAAGTGCGTCGAATGTTTCCGCCTGCTCCATCTTGCGGGGAATTCCGTCAAAGAGGACGTTTTTTCCGGCCGGCAGTTTTTCCATGAAGTTTTCGATGATATCCATCACCACCTCGTTTGGAACAAGATGGCCTGCCTCGACGATGCTTTTCACTTTACGTCCCAGCTCCGAATCTTCGGCGGACAGTTTGCGGAGTTCACCGCCCGTTTCAAAAACAACCAGGCCGTACTTTTCGGCAACCAGTTTACCCAGCGTGCCTTTTCCGGAGCCCTGTATTCCAAAGAGAACAATGTCCATGAATTAGTAGAGTTTGTTGTAATCGTGCATCACGAGCTGCGCATTGACCTGGCGGAGGAGTTCGAGAACGACTCCGACGATAATGATCAATCCGGCACCGCTGATGATGGTTGGGACGCTTCCGAATGAGAAGCTGGAAGAGATATTCTCAAGCAATACGGGAAGGATCGCGATGAAGCCGATGAAGAGGCCCCCGAAGAGGTTCAAGCGGTCGGAGATTTTCTGGAGATATTCCGCCGTCTGTTTTCCGGGACGGATGCCTGGAATGTACCCACCGCGCTTCTGGATGTTTTCCGCCACCTGTTCCGGATTGAAGGTGATATTTACGTAGAAGAAGGTGAAGGCGATGACCAGCAGGAAGTATGCCACGAGGTAAGGCGCGCTGTTCTGGTGGAAGTAAGTGCTGATAAAGCTTGCAGCGTTCTTCAACCACTCCTGAGGTGCGTTTTGAAGAAACTGTGCGATGATTCCCGGGAAGGTCACGAGCGATACCGCGAAAATGATCGGCACCATTCCCGCCTGGTTGATGCGGATTGGGAGCGAAGAGTTGTCGCTGCGCCCGCGCACTCCGCGCCCTGCATAGATGATGGGAATATTCCGTTGTGCCTCAGTGATGAGGATGACCATGACGGTCAGGATAAGAGTCACCAGCAGGGTGATCACGAACGGGATGAGTTTTTCCGATGATTGCTGTGACAGGGCCAGGCTCTGTCCGATGATGGCAGGAATTCCGGCGATGATACCTACAAAGATGATGATCGAACTTCCGTTGCCGATACCTTTTTCGGTAATCAGTTCACTCAGCCACATTAAGAGGAGGGTACCGGTAGTGACTGTGAGCATGATCGGAAGAATGACTCCGGCGGTATTGAGGTCCGCAAAAAGCGGAACAGGGGATTGTGAGTTAAGCAGGAGGATCATTCCGTATGATTGGATGAACGCGAGGGGAAGACTTAACCAGCGGGTATAGCTGTTGAGCTGACGGCGTCCCTGTTCACCTTCTTTGGAAAGATTTTCGAGTTTCGGTACTATGACGGTCAGAAGCTGGATAATGATGGATGCGTTGATGTACGGGGAAATTCCCATCAGGATGATGGAAAAGTTATCGGCGCTGCCACCGGTGAGCATACTGAAAAGGCCAAGAATCTGGTTGCGGTTGAAAATAACCTTGAGTGCCTCAATGTTGGCACCGGGTATGGTGATCTGGGCTAAAATACGGCAAATAACGACGATGCCGATGGTGAAGAGGATTTTGTTGCGGAGTTCTTTTGAATTCCAGATTTGTTCTAAGTATTTAAACATCGGGTGGGTTTCAGTTACAGGGCTGGATCGGCAGGGATGTTAGGTACTCAACCCCCTCGACCGTTTATTTTTCTTCTTTTTGAGCTTCTTTGGCGGTGGCCATCAGCTCGGTGGCGGTACCTTTGGCCTTTTCAATCTTCAGTTTAGCGCTCCCAGAAATCCGGTCAACTTTTACGTTGAGTTTTTTTGTCAGTTCGCCGTTACCGAGGACTTTCACAGGCTTTTCTTTGCTGTTAATAAGGTTCTTTTCGAAAAGTTTCACGACATCCACTTCTTCGTTATCGGTGAATACGTTCAGTTTTTCAACGTTCACAACCTGGAAGGAGACGTGGTTGACGTTGGTGAAACCCTTGAATTTTGGAAGACGGCGGAAAAGGGGAGTCTGACCACCTTCAAATCCAGGTCTTTTACCGCTTCCCGTGCGCTGACGCTGACCGTTCATTCCGCGAGTTGAGTAGGTGCCGTGTCCTGATCCTACACCGCGGCCTACCACTTTGCGGCGTTTGCGGGCACCAGGGTTGCTTTCAAGTTTCAGAAGTCTGTCCATAGTCGTTGTAGAGAGTAATGAGTTGATAGGCTATTTCTTGGTATCGGTTCCCGGTCCTTTTGGAGCCTGAGTTGCGGTTTTCTGTGACGGTGCCGCAGCTTTTGGTGCCTGGTGGGCTGGTGTTTTCGTTGCGTGGGTGGCGTTCGGAGCGGACATTTTTGGTGCAGCAGGTGCGACCGCAACCGGCTTGGCGACAACTTTTCTCCATGGGAATGTCTTCAGTTGTCCCAGTGCCATGATGGCGGCCTGGCTGTTGCTCAGACGGTTTTTGCAGCCGAGAACTTTGCTCAATACGTCTTTGACGCCCGCGAGTTCGAGGATTTTGCGGAGAGGACCTCCGGCGATGATTCCCGTACCCGGGCAGCCCGGCATAATGATCATTTTTGCGCTCTTGAATTTGATCTGTACGCGATGAGGGATGGTTTCACCGACAATAGGCACTTCAATCAGGGACTTTTTTGCCTGCGCTACGGCCTTTTTGATGGCTCCCTGTACTTCAACGGATTTACCGATTCCCATGCCAACCCTTCCTTTTTTGTTGCCGATGACCACGGTTGCACGAAAACGAAGTCTGCGTCCGCCTTTCACCACGCGGGTTACGCGGTCGATCTGTATCACTTCTTCTTCGAATTCACTTGCTTCACGTACTGGTCTGCCTTTTCTGGACATTTGAGGTTTTGGCACGGTTGTTTTAGATTAGAATGTAGGTTTGGGAATATATGAGGTTTTGGATTAGAACTGGAGGCCGCCTTCAC
>JAYRRV010000072.1:0-1638 GCA_041909955.1 Candidatus Altimarinota bacterium | reverse complement strand
TCTGATCTTTCAGAACGACCGCAGGGCGCACTTTAAAATTCAGCAAATCACTGAAAGGAAATTTCACCAAAACAATATCGCCGGCATGGTACTTATCGAAGTTTTTCATAGCCGTCGTTTGAAGGGTCGTTCCAGAAATCAAGGGCCGTTTGCGAAGCTTTCATCCACAGAATGTCTTCTTCACTCATGCTGCTTTTGTTCAGTTTCGAGTATTCGTCCAAACTCAAGACTACCGCAAAAATCTTATTCCTGTCAGCCAGGAAAATCTTTCCGCCGGTCTCTTTTTTATTCAGCTCGCTGAAGGCCTTTTTGCCCTTTCGCTGGACTTCGGTAATGCCTTTAATGTTCGGGACCATCGGGATCAAATGAATATTTAAATGCATACTTTAATGTGTAGTTAAATGATACACGAAGCGAATTCCAACGGCAATATATCAGTCCGAAATGAACGTTTTGTTAAAACAATCTAAATTTTGCTCCACAGCAGGTCGTACATTTTCTTGTGGAGATCGGCGATTTCCTGTGATTCGATGATGATAGCCATTTTTTCCCTCCAGGAGGCGATAAGCACCTTGTTGTTGTAAACGTTCATTTCAGGTGAAAACCCATATTGCTCTTTCGGAACAAGCTTGATCGTGCGGAGCTCCTCTCTGTCGTGCCGCTGGCGCTCAATAGAAAGCGGGTTGTCCGGGCAGATGGCGCGGATGTGGATGTCTTTTTCGCTGCGGCGTTCGTAATATTCCGGAAAGAAATTTGGGAGCGCGTGATGCATCTCTTCCACATTCGCGTACGCGCGAATAGGTTCGGTCGAATGAAGGGTGTCCTCATAGGCTTCACGCATCCCCTTTTCTCCCTCAAAAAACTGGACCTTCGGTTTGGTTGTTTGCACGGACTCAATGGATTTGATGGCGGGAAGAATCTCCTCGACCTCCTGTTTTTGTTTGTCGATTTTGCGGAGATATTCGTTTTTATCGCGATCAAGATAATTGATGAGGTTTGACGGATCCAGGACCTGAAAGTACACGGCCGTGCCTTTGTCGACTTTCGTCGCGAGTCCTTTTTTGATAAGCCCGTCAAAAATGTCATACACCGTGGTGCGGTTCACTCCAGAGTATTTGGCGATTACTGAAGCGGCCTGGGATCCGAGCCGTAAACAGGTCAGATAGAGGCGCGCTTCCTTATCGCTCAGGCCGATGTCAGTAAGGACTTTTTCAATCATTCTCAGATAAATTAATGTTGTGGAAATGCATTCGACAATTGAATTATATCAGATAATAATTTGCTTTTCAATAAGCCATATATGCTGTTGATAGATAATTGACGAAATAAGATAAACTAGATATAATACAATCTTATTTCATCATGTCAAATGTATGACAAAATTATCATCTCTTGGAACAGAAAGAACAGTGGTTGAAGGGGTCAATACCTTTCTTGACGAAAACGGGAATGTCCGGCCTGAATGTATGATTCAGCCGCCGGAGCCGGTCAGAAAAAAAGAAAAAATCTTTCCCGGAATACCGAAAGTCTTTGATGGAGGATATCCTCAAGGTTATCGCCCGTGGGTGGATGCATGGAGTGTCCAGGAAGCCGACCTCCACGAAACGCTTCCCGATGGAACCTTCACCCTGACGCAGC
>JAYRRV010000071.1:0-2795 GCA_041909955.1 Candidatus Altimarinota bacterium | reverse complement strand
GGTTTGATGCGGACGCCGAGTTCGCGATACTTTGGGAAAAGGACATTGTAGCCGTGAGCCGCCAAAACCGTGAGTACCCCGGGGCTCTTTTGCAGCTTCCCGATGCTCCGTTTTTGCTTTACCGCAAGGGCGCGTCTCTCAATACTGGCCTAAAGATGGTCGCTGTTGTGGGTACCCGCAATCCGAGTTCCTATGGCGAAAAAATCGCCTATGATCTGGCGGAGGCCCTTGCAGCGCGAGGGGTTGTTGTGGTGAGCGGGCTTGCTTTCGGAATTGATGCCATCGCCCATTTTGCCGTGGCGAGTCTGGAAAGACCAACGGTTGCGGTTCTGGCTTCAGGACTTTTTGATATCACTCCATCGACCCATCACCGCTTGTCGGAAAAAATCCTCGAGCACGGAGGCTCCCTGGTTTCCGAATACCCCCCTTCAGACCCCGCCTATCCGGTGAGGTTTCTTGAACGAAACCGGATTATCGCCGGACTCTGCCAAGCTACGGTGGTTATAGAAGCCGGAGAAAAATCCGGGGCGCTCGTCACCGCACGTCTGGCGGGTGAATACAACCGCGATGTTTATGCTCTCCCAGGTGATATTACCAGGCCCCAGGTCCAGGGTTGTTTGCGGCTTATCTCCGATGGGGCAACTCCGATTGTCGGCATCTCCAGATTTCTTGAGGATCTTGGCCTCGCGTCCGAAAAAGTTTCTCCACCCCTGACTGCCGATGAACGACAGGTTGTGAACGCCTTTGAAGGCAGGCCCTGCTCAGCTGATGAACTTATTGAAAAAACTGCGTTTCCCGTACCGCAGATGAATACCCTTTTGGCTGGACTCGAATTCAATGGAGTTGTACGCCAAAACCGTGATTTTTTATGGGAATTAACCTAACTGGAACTTAATGTTTGCCGTGCTTTCGCCTATTTCTCGACTCTCTACCTCCCTTGTGTCCTTGTGGGGTTGAATAAAAAATAAAAATCTAAAATTTATTTTTTTTAGAATTTATGTTCGCACGAATAGTAACATTGTCTCCCCAGGGTCAAATCACGATTCCCAAGATTATTCGCAGGAATATGACGGGGAAAAAATATCTTTTAGAGTATAAAAACGACATTGTTCTATTGAAGCCATGCAGAGTTATGATCAAAAAGAAAAACACTGAATCGGCCTATGTTGAAAAAATCCTTGACCTCACTGATGATCAGAAAACTGTTTTCAGTCTTGTACGTCAAGGTCCGTGCAGCGCGGATTTTCTCATTCAGGAGACTTGCCTTGGCGTCAGAAAAGTGAATGTCCTCTTGGGGCAACTAGAATGTCAGGAGCTTATCACGAGGAACAGAGATTTTTTGTGGGTTACGAGGGATACCCATTTCTAGATTATTCTACGATCGCGGTGACGCGGTGGACCTCTTCGAGCGTTGTGAGACCTTTGAGTACCTTGAGGATTCCGTCTTCGCGCATGGTGAGCATTCCTTTGCGGCGGGCGGCTTCAATCATTTTGGTAGAGCTGGCCTTGTTCAAAATCAGATCGCGCATTTCAAAATCGATGTTCACCATTTCCACGACGCAGATGCGTCCTTTATACCCTGTGTGGCTGCATACGTCACAGCCCGGAGCGTTCGGAAGTTCCGCCGGAACCGAGAGGTCGCTCAGGGAGGGACGGATTTTTTTGATGCTTGCCACCATGTTGGTGAGTTCGTCAAACTCCGTTTTTGGAACGGGTTCGATCTTCTGGCATGCCGGGCAGATACGGCGGACCAGACGCTGGGCGATGATGGTATTCAGCGACGGTGCGACCATGAACGGAGGGAGCCCGATGTTGATGAGGCGCGGGATGGATTCAATGGCACTGTTGGTGTGAAGCGTGCTTAACAGCACATGACCGGTCAGGGCAGCCTGCGCCGCAGTTTCCGCTGTCTGAAGGTCGCGGATTTCACCGAGCATGACGACGTCCGGATCCTGGCGCAAGATGGCGCGCAGGCCGCCGACGAAATCATAACCGCGTTTTTCGTTGATCTGGCTCTGGGAAATTCCCGGCAAGTGGTATTCTATCGGGTCTTCCAGGGTGATCACCTTGCTCTCCGGTTTATTGAATTTGTCGAGCATCGTGTACAGGGTCGTTGTTTTCCCCGATCCGGTCGGTCCCGTGATCAAAATCATTCCATGCGAAATTTTGGTCAGGTGTTCAATGTGCTGGAGGTTTTCTCCCCAGAAACCCATCTCCTCAAACTCCACGATTTTGCGTCCGCTATCAAGCAAACGGCAAACGATCGTTTCACCGAATTCGGTAGGTAAAATGGATACGCGGACATCGACTTTTCGCTCATTGACCGTAAAACTGTATCGTCCGTCCTGCGGCTCATTGTTGATATTGAGCTTCATTTTGCACTGGTATTTGATCTGGTTCGCAATGTTGGTGTAGACGCCTTTTTCAATCTCGAAAATGGTATGCAGCACACCGTCAATACGGAAACGGAGGCGGGTTCCTTTTTCATCCGGTTCCATGTGCATATCGGACGCGCCGGTTTTGAGCGCACCTACACTGATTAAATACACCGCCTCCTCCGAACTGATGTTTGGAAGTCGTGTTTTGAGATCTTCAAGCTGCTGGATTTCCTGTTCGTAGGCCTTGATCTTGTCTTCCGAAAGGCTCGTATCCATGGCTTTTTTGATCTTGTATTGCTCGCCCTCATACAGTTTTGTGGCCTCCAAAATCCCGTCGTCGGAAGCAATGTTGATGTTGAGTTCGTAACCTTTTCCGATCAGTTCTTGAAGTGCGGCTTTGGTATCCGGATTGTTCGG
>JAYRRV010000070.1:0-3134 GCA_041909955.1 Candidatus Altimarinota bacterium | reverse complement strand
GCGGTCTTGGAGGCCATGGGGGGGGGGGTTCTGCGTAATGCGTGTCTGCATTATAGCTGCCGTGCGTGTAGTTGAAAAGCAAGTTTTTGTGGAGTACCCAACTTGTCTTGGAGGTTTTTTCCACCTATACTCTTGCTGTTGTTATTTTTTTTCGATGATTACTCCCGAACAGGTGAAACATATCGCCAAATTGGCACGTCTGGGGCTGCTTGATGCGGATATTGAGAAATTCGCGAAACAGCTCAGCAGCATTATGGAGTATGTTGAGAAATTGAATGAGGTGGAGGTGAAGGATGTCGCTCCGACCTCACAGGTTACCGGTTTGGAAAATGTGATGAGGGAAGACGTGGAGGAACGCTTTTCCAGCCGTGAAGAACTTTTGAAGTCGACAGAACTGCCCGTACAGAATGACCAGATCCAGGTTAAATCCGTTTTAACGATGTAAAGGTATGCTGCACACTTTAACGTTGGCCGAGGCCTCTCAGGGGTTACGCGATAAGAAGTTTTCCTCCGTGGAATTGACCAAAGCGATGATTGAGCGCGTGAAGGCCCTCAATCCAGGATTGAACGCTTATGTGACCGTTGATGAGGAAGGTGCCCTGAAGATGGCCGCCGAGGCCGATGAGCGTCTGGCCGGAGGGAAAAGTATAACGGCTTTGACCGGTGTTCCCGTCGGCATCAAGGATATTTTCAACACGCAGGGGATCCGTACCACCTGCTGTTCTCCTTTTTTGAAAAGTTTTGTCCCGCCTTACGACGCAACGGTTGTCAGGAAGTTGAAGGAGGCAGGGTTTGTTCTGATGGGGAAGCAGAATATGGATGAGTTTGCGTGCGGCGGTTCCACCGAGCATTCCTGTTACGGTCCCACCAGGAATCCATGGGATCCCGCCCGCGTAGCGGGCGGGTCTTCCGGCGGGTCGGCTGCCTCCGTAGCCGCCGATATGAGTTTTTACTCCCTTGGAACGGACACGGGCGGGTCCATACGCCAGCCGGCTTCGCTCTGCGGAATTGTGGGGCTGAAGGTGACCTACGGCCGTGTTTCCCGCAGCGGGGTGACCGCCATGGCTTCCTCGTGGGATACCGTCGGCCCGTTCGGTAAGTCAGTTGCGGATGTGGCTACGGTTCTGCAGCATATTGCCGGCAAAGATCCCCGCGATGCGACCACACCCGTTGTTGAGGTTCCCGATTATTCCAAGTCTCTCGGTCAGTCCGTGAAAGGCCTGAAGATCGGTGTGCCCAAGGAGTATTTTGGCGAGGGTATTGATCCAGAGGTTGAAAACATCATCCGTACGGCGTTGAAGGAGTATGAAAAAATGGGCGCGACGGTTACTGAGATCAGCTTGCCCTACACTTCGTACGCCGTGGCGGTGTACTACGTGGCTATGCCGGCGGAGCTTTCCGCGAACCTGGCCCGTTTTGACGGCATCCGGTTTGGTTCCAAACCGAAAGCCCCGGTCAAAGATATGATCGATTACTACTATCAGGCCCGCAACGAAGGGTTCGGCGATGAGATCAAGCGTCGTATCATGATAGGGACCTATGTTTTGAGCGCCGGGTATTACGACGCCTACTACGTTCGCGCGCAAAAAGTCCGGACGCTCATTCGGCAGGATTTTGACAATGCTTTCAAGAATGTTGACGTGATCATGACACCGGTTTCTCCGTTCCCGGCATTTACGATCGGCGAAAAGAAGGATGATCCGCTGGCTATGTATCTGGCGGACGTCTTTACGATTCCTGTCAGCTGTGCGGGGGTTCCGGCGATCAGCGTACCGTGCGGCTTTACCGATGGTGCCAAATCCAACGGGAAGAAACTCCCGGTCGGTTTACAGATCATTGGTCCTCAGTTCAGCGAAAACAGGCTGTTCCAGTTCGCCTCGGCATATGAACAGGCCACGGAATGGCACAAAATGAAGCCGGGACTTTAGCGCAGGCAGATTTCCGTGATCAGTTTTTCCAGCGCCAGGCGCATTTCGGTATTGTCCCCGGCAAGCATGCGGATTTTTCCGCTTTTCATGTTGTTGTCGATGTCCAGCAGTTTTCCGTAGGTTTTTGCCAGCAGTTCGGCTTCAAAGTTTTTACTTTGCCCCATGGCGGTCATGATGACAAAGGGGTGTTCCTTCACTTTTTGGGTGATGGCCGTTTTGTCGAGTTTTTTGTCGACGCAGGATTTCACCTGGATCAGGATTCTGAAGTGCCTGACGACCATGAAAAGGCTTTTGACGATGTCTTCCCCGCTGTTTAAGAGGACATCGAGGGTTTTGAGGGCCAGTTTGGCGTTGCGTTGTCCCAGGTAGTCCGTGAGTTTGAAGATGGAGGTGGCAAGGTTCGGGCTGGCCATGTTTTCGATGGCTTCACTTGGGATGGGTTTTCCGTTGGCGTAGAGTGCCAGCTTGTCGATCTCCTGGGTCATCTGCCAGAGGTTCGGACCTACGGTTTCGGCCAGCTGATTGGCTTCGCGCGGGCCGATGTGCGCTCCGCGTTCCTGCACCCGGTTCTGGACCCATGCCGTGAGTTTTGGACCGATCATCGGTTCAAACTCCTGGACGGTGGCAATTTTCTTGAGTGTTTTATAGAGCGAGGTTCTCGCGTCGGGTTTTTCCTGTTCCAGGAAGAGCACGAAGCTGAAGTCGGCGACGTCTTCCAGTTTTTCAGCCACGGCTTTTTGCTCGGTGTCTTTGCCGTCCAGCAGAAAGTCCCGGACGAGAATGAACTTTTTTTCACCAAGAAAGGGGACGGAATCCACGGCTTCGCGGAAGTCCGCGGCGGTCATCTTTTCGCCCTCAAAAGTGAGCACATTAAACTCTCCGTATTTTTTTTCGAACTCTTTGCGCCAGAACCGGCTTTTGTGCCAGGCGGAGTAAGTATCCTCGCCGTAAAAAAGATGAATGTTGGCTTTTGGCATGGTTGTTTTGGCTTCGGGATATCAATGTAACAAAAAACCTCCCGGGTTGCGAGAGGTTTTTTTGGGATTTTCAGGGTTGGTTTCGGGCAGCAGCAGCCCCCTTTGTTGGCTGTTAGCGCGCCACTTCACTCTGGCTCAGCTGGAGAATATCCTGTAAGCCCGGAGGAGTGTTCAAAATGATGCGTTCATCGAATCGGATGACGACGGAGCCGTCATTGGCGGACGGGTC
>JAYRRV010000069.1:0-10074 GCA_041909955.1 Candidatus Altimarinota bacterium | reverse complement strand
TTCTCTAGAGAGTTAAAATGAAGATTTTATTTACTTATAAAGACGTAGAGGGGTTTGCATATTAAGGGTAGTTATGATCCTGTATGTTGAAAACTTTTTACCGAAAAATGAAGAAGTTTATGTAAAAGGAGGTAAAATATTAAAATATAGCCCTAAAAAGTAGAGCAAACGGGTGTTAAAAGTATGTTAAAAACCTGTGAAAAAAGTCATTTTTTTGGTATAATAGAAAGAAAACAAAGGAAAAATAACAGATTGAAAAGAAAAAGCCGGGTATTTTAAAAAAAACAAAACAAAAACCGTTCAAAAATAAACAATAAACATATGGGGGAAAATGAACCAATTGAACAACCGGATGTAGCTGAAAGAAAAAAAACACCAACACACCAACCTGAAAGTTTTGGGTATCGTAGGTTTGAAAGAACCGCACACCAAGCTGCACTCTCAAGAGCAAAAACTGAAAAAGACGTTGAGGGGGAAGAGGAAACAAAAAGGTTGGAGGCTGAACTTGCCCTTGTTGGAGATGGTGATAAAAAAGTAATGAAACCCCAAAACCTTCGGGCACTCGACCAAAGCATCAAGCTAACGGATGAGGAAAAAAAGACCCCGGAAAAAAACAGGGAGTCATTAGAGAAAAAAGCTTTTTTAAAAATCATTAAAACCCTACAGGAAAACAATAAAATCCCAATCCAGGCCGAAGATCAAACACATATATTCGAATTTAAAGGGATTACAAAAGATGGAAAAGACATGCAGCCGAACGAGGTTGAAAAGCTTTTGGAGCATATTGACCAAGGAGGAGATGTTCCGCCAAATATTGAATTTCATTTTCAAACATCATTTAAAAAGGGGCGTGAGGAAACTGAGGCTATGGAGGTAAATTACAGGTTAACATTGCGCCAGATTATGATGGGTGGGCTGGAAACAACACTGGGCTCCCTCCTTTCTTTAAGCTACACGGCGGCCTCGGTGTATGACCAGAAGAAAGGAAAAATAACCACCGACGGGGGAAAAATTGATATAGAGGGTCCGAAAGAAAAACCCGAAGGCGGAGAGCTGCAGAATCTTAGAAAACAATTAAGCCAGCGGAATATTCAAACATCAACCATCCAAACCGGACAATGGGCCGCCCTGGAAGTTTCAATACCGGAAAAGCAAAAACAGGTTGTGATCGTTTATGATGGAGCGGTTTTTCAGGTTGCGGAAAAAAGGCAGGACAAAACGGTTGAGGTGCCTGTCACAACCCCCGCCGAAATACTTCAGTATATTGAGAAAGAATCAAAATAATACCTATGGATAAGACAATTAAAGAACCAAAAATTGGAATCGCGCTTGGTGGAGGCGGGGCCAAAGGGGCAGCCCATGTTGGTGTACTTAAGGTGTTGGAAAAATATGGAATAAAAATAAGCGCAGTGGCGGGAGCCAGCGCCGGCGCGATTATCGGGGCGGGATATGCGCTTGGCTTAAGCCCCCAGGAAATTTTGGAGGTAAGTGAAAAATTTAACAATCGCAAGTTTTTACGCATCAGTAATTTTCACCTTTTTCACTCAAGTTTTATCAAAAGCAAAGATATTAAGAAGGTTATCCAGGATATTGTGGGAGAGAAAACATTTGAAGAAACAAAAATCCCGTTTCAGGCGTTGGCGGTGGATCTTGAGTCGGGACAAGAGGTAGTGATGAAGTCGGGAAAGCTTTGGGAAGCGCTTCGGGCTTCATCCGCAATTCCGGGCATTTTCAGTCCGTATTTTCTTGAAGGAAGGTATCTGGTCGATGGTGGCCTGATGAATAATGTCCCGGTAAACATTCTCAGGGAGAATAAAGACCTCGATATTGTGATAGGAGTTGAATTGGGATCGCTGACCTCCCGCCAATACATTGCGGGAATGATTTGGGAAAAATATTATCGCAAACCGGAAGCCTTCAAGTTGTATCCTGGGATGCTGGCGAGAATGAAATTGAATTTCGCATTAATGCTGCATATTTTGCTTCGATCAATCGATATCATCCGCGAAGAAACACAACAGGTGCGTTACGCAAAGGCGAATCCCGACCTAATTATCCATCCGGACGTGGAAGGGATTTCATTGCTAGAGTTTGACCACTACAAGGAGGGTGTTGAGGCGGGAATTGCAGCAACGGAACAGGCTATGCCGAAGATTTTTGAGCTGATCGCAAAAAAGAAAGAGGAGTTGAATAAATAAAGAGCTTATGGTAGCCTTGTAAGGCCCATAAACCCCTTGAAGATGAAAAAAATTATTGCACCGATTCTGGCGGGAACCATCTTGTTGATTTCAGGCTGCTCTGTGCTCAGCAATAACAGCGCGTATCAATATCCTTTTAAAACCGTAAAAATTGAGTATGCCATCAGTGGAACCACGGAGGGAAAATCGACCGTCATGATCAAAGGGGATAAATCGGTCCGTGAAGCGCACATTGTTTTTCATAAACCAACCGGGGATGAAACACAGAACAATATGTATATAGACGCAGGGCAGTACGTATACAGTGTAGACCTCGATAAAAAAACAGCAACAATGACAAAAAACCCACTTTACGATGTATTGAAAAACGTTGATGCCTCAAAGCGGCAGGACCTTCTGAAAAAAATCGCCGTGGGGATTTCACCCGATGTTGCCGACAACAGGGAGTTGAAGGCTGTTGGAACAGAAACCGTTGCGGGCCAGCAGTGCGAGATGTATGAAACCGGTGGATTCGGACAGGTGTGTTTGTGGAACGCGGTTCCGCTGAAGACAACCATTTCAATCCCGGATCTGGGCCTCACGAACAATACGGTGGCAACATCCATTCAAACGGACGTCGATGTTCCTGACATGGAGTTCGAAGTTCCTGCCGGAATTACCGTAGAGAAGGTTGGAATTGAAGATGCTTCCACGACTCAGGAGTAAGGACATGATATATCTTGACCACGCAGCGGCGACACCGGTGGATCCGGAAGTGTGGAAGAAAATGCTTCCATATTTTAACGAACGGTTTGCAAACCCATCGAGCATTTACCAGTTTGCACTCAACAGCCGGCAGGATATTGATGACGCGCGAAAACGGGTGGCGGACGTGCTGGGATGTAAACCCGCAGAAATATATTTTACCGGAAGCGGAACGGAATCGAACAACTGGGCGATATTCGGAGCTACGGCGACGTGTCGTCATCAAGCGGATGCGACCGGAGCTGCGATGGAGCTAAGGCGACATGCCATCCCCAAGCAGGGGGGGCCGACATGCCATCGCGGGCACCTGATCACTTCACTCACGGAACACCATTCAGTACTTGGACCAATGGAGGAACTTGAACGCAGGGGGTGGGAGGTAACTTACCTTCCGGTGGACGAGTTCGGGCATGTTGATGTCGAAAAATTGAAAGAGGCCGTAAAAAAGGAGACGACGCTGGTAAGTATTGCCTACGCCAACAATGAGATCGGGACGGTTGAAAATATCGCCGAAATCGCACTTTTCCTCAATACTCAGGGGGTGCTTTTCCATACTGACGCCTGCCAGGCCGCCGGGGCATTGCCACTGGACGTATCGGGGCTGGGTGTCGATCTTATGACCCTGAACGGAGGGAAAATTTACGGACCAAAGGGCTCTGGAATACTTTATATTAATGAAAAGGTAAAAATAACCCCCCTCCTCTACGGCGGGGGCCAGGAACACCGCCAGCGCGCGGGCACGGAAAACGTTCCGGGGATCATCGGATTCGCAGAGGCACTGGAGATAGCGGAAAAGATGCGTGAAAAAGAGGCCGCGCGCCTGACGAAACTCCGTGACGGACTCATAGCAAACCTCAAAAAATTGGTACCGGGAACAAGGCTGAACGGAGATCCAGTCAACCGCCTGCCCAACAACATCAACATGAGTTTCGACGGCATTGATTCGGAATCTCTGCTTCTGCGGCTGGACATGGAGGGCATTTGCGCCTCGGCGGGGTCGGCCTGCACCGCGGGAGCCCTGGAACCTTCCCACGTCCTGATGGCCCTCGGCATCGAAAAAGATTTGGCCAAAAGCAGCATTCGGATGACATTGGGGCGGGAAAACTCGGAGAATGACATGAAAAAAGTCCTCGAAATTCTTCCACCCATCGTTGAAGACTTGAGAAAACACCGGAAACCCGGGAAAAAACAGTGTTGCGCCGGGAATTTGTGCTAGAGTGGGCTCTCCACTATAATATCAGGGCTATGGACGAACTTACACAGATCATGCTTGCAGCTGGAGCCGTTATCCTGGGGTTTGCCCTTGGATACACCGTACTCAGGTCCCGGAAAGGGGTGCACTTGGAGTCGTACCAGAAAAAAGCGGACGACCTGCTGGAAAAAAGCAGGCAGGAAGCGGGTACCATCAAGGAAAGTAACCAAAAAAGGGTACAGGAGATCTCCTCGTACATGGTCGATTTTGAAGAAAAAAACAAACTCCAGTGCGAAAAACTGGAAAAACTGATCCTCTCCAAAGAGGAACAGCTCCAGGGAAAAGAGGCAAAGGTTCAGGAATCCCGGTCAAAGGTCGACGAAGAGACCCAAAAGGTTGAGGCTTTGAAGGCGGCAATGAAACAGCTGGAACAGGATCTGCTCAAAAGGCTTCTGGCAAAAACGGGACAGCGGCTGGAGGAAGCAAAAAACGAAGTGATCTATGAGCTTCAGAGAGATCTGGAGTTGGAACAGGAGGACAAACTCCGCAAATATGAAGAGTACCTTAAGGAGGAAAAGGTCCGCATCGCGAAGGACATGATCACGTCGGTCATTCAACGGTATTCCGCCCCGACGTCCGTGGATAAAAAAAGCACCGCCATCGAGGTTTCCCGAGATGAAGCCAAAGGCAAGGTACTGGGAAGAAACGCGGAAAACATACTCCTCCTGGAGGAGCTTACGGGAACCGATATCATTTTCAACGACGCTCCAAACACCATCATCGTTTCGTGTTTTGATCTCGTCCGCCGGCACATCGCCCGCGAAACAATCATGAAAATTCTCAAGGAAAAGGCTGTGACCGCGGCAAAAGTACGCGAAAAACACGCGGAAGCTACCCGCGAAACGGAACGAACCCTCATAAGAATTGGAAGAGAAACGGTAAAAATGCTCGGACTCGAAGCCCGGAACTATCCGGAAGATTTCATGAGGGTCATTGGCAGGCTCAAATTCCGGACCAGTTACGGGCAGAATATTTTGAAACACTCCTTTGAGGTAGGATACTTCACCCTGATGCTCGGAGGGGAACTGAACCTGGACATGACGACCTGCAAAATCGGCGGATTCTTCCACGATCTTGGTAAGGCGATAGATCAGGAGGTCGGGGGATCTCACGACGTACTGACCAGGGAAATCATGGAAAAATATCCGTTTTCGGAAGATGAAATACACGCCGCGTGGGCCCACCACGATGCCGTTCCACAGCGTACGGCGGAAGCATTGCTGGTGAAAGCAGGAGACGCAATTTCCGCTGGCCGGCCCGGCGCACGTCAGGAGTCCATAGAGAAATACATTGAACGTATCCAGGCGATTGAAAAAATTTCCAGCTCATACGAAGGGGTCAGTAAGACCTTTGCCATTTCCGCGGGACGTGAAGTCCGCGTGATGGTGGATCCGCAACAGATGAACGACGGGCAGCTCCTGCCTCTTGCCAAGAGTATTGCGAGCGACATACAGGCAAACGTGGCGTACCCCGGCAAGATCAAAGTAAACGTCATCCGTCGGACGAAAAACGTTGATTACGCCAAAAAAGAATTTACGACAAAGGCATGACGAATATTTGCGAAGTAGCCATCATCGGCTGCGGCCCGGGTGGCTTGAGCGCGGCAATTTACACAGCCCGCGCGCAGCTCAAAACCATTGTTTTCGGTGACTACAAAAAGAGCAATCTCTATAAATCCCACATCATCGCCAACTACCTGGGATTCCCAGAGCCGGTAACCGGGCCTTACTTGGCCGAAAAAGGCGTTGAACAGGCAAAAAAATTCGGAGCGGAACTGGTTCCTCACGAGATCGTCCACCTGAGCATGAATGACGACGGGACCTTCAGCCTGAAGGACGACAAAAAAAATCACTATACCGCCAAAACGGTCATCATCGCCACCGGACAAAGTTACGCCCTCAGCGGAATAAAAAACGAAAGGGAACTTACGGGGAAGGGCGTTTCCTATTGCGTGGTTTGCGACGGTTTTTTCTTTAAAGACAAGAACGTCGTCGTGATCGGCAACGGGAACTATGCCGGTGAAGAAGCCCTCCAGCTGCTGAACTACACCAAAAACATCTCGGTACTCAGTCACGGCAAGGAATTCGACTTTTCCCGGGAAATGAAAAAAGATCTGGAAGAAAACAACATCACTCTGCAGAAAACCCCCCGCATCAAGGAAATCAGCGGAAACGGTAAAGCCGAGAAGCTTATTCTGGCCGACGGAGGCGAAATACTCACCCACGGGGTTTTCATGGCCGTTGGGGTCGCGGGCGCGACCGCATTCGCCAAAAAGCTCGGACTGGAAATGGAAAACAACTACATTAAAGTCAATCACGACGGGAAAACCAACATCCCGGGGATCTTTGCCGCAGGAGACTGTACCGGCTCACCCGCCCAAATGGCCACCAGTGTGGGCAACGGTTGTAATGCGGCCCTAAGTGCGATAAAATTGCTCAGAGGTGCCAAAGTCTACATCCAATATAACTAACGCCTATATGTTCGGATTCGGGAAAAAGAAAAAACTGGAAAAAGAGAAAAAGAAATCCAAACTCGATAAGCTGATCATGGGAGCTATCGTGGGCGGCGCCGTAGGTTCGGTGATAGGTATGAGCATAGCTCCGCACAAAGGGAAGGAAACCCGCGATATCATTGCCCAAAAGGGGAAAGAAATTATCAAAAAAGGTCAGGAGTCCCTGGAAAAACTTACGGATTCCGCCGAAAAAAAGCACATCACGGACGCGGCCGACGGGCTGATTGAAGAGGCAAAGCACCAGAAAAAAAAGCTGCTCGCAAAAATCGCGGACCGCATCTTTGGCCGCAGTAAAAAGGTCAAAAAAGACCTTCTGAAAGACAAAGAATTCAAAAAAATCCCGAACGAAGTGGAGTAGTACGGGCTTAAATCGTTAAATATCCTTTCACAAAAGGGAATTTTTATTTATAATCTAAATCCCCGAATATTTCTCAATACGGGCTTATGAGTAAGAAAAAGAAAGAATCCGCGACAAAACCGGAACTGAAATCTCCCGCTCCGCTGCTCGAGGAGAAGCGAACTTTTTTGAATAAAGCGCAGTCATTTGCAGAATCCCTGGTCTCCCCTCAGCTCAAAAAAGAGCTGAAAGGCTTTGGAGCCATTGCGTTGATTGCCGTCCCGGGAATCCTGGTGGCATCCGCAGCGCTCGTAGGAACTGACATGCTTCTGCATGGGCGCGTTATGCCCAGGACATCCATCGGGGGAACCGAAGTGGGGTTTGTGTACAACGGGGAAGCCGCGGTCACCCTGCAGCGTGCGGCGGAAAAATACCTCAAAACACCGTTGAACATCACGGTGGGTGGCGCAAAAACAGAAGTGACCCCGGAGGAGCTTGGAGTGCAGTTTTCGCTGCCACAAAGCCTTATTTCACTGCCAACGTACGACTTCAGGAATAACTCCATACTTTCCCTGGCCTTCGCAGCAATGGGCGAAAAAAAGGCCGCCCCGTTCATGACATTCGATTCTGAAAAAGTTCAGGGTGTCATTGAACAGAAACTGGACCTTAAGAAGTTCAGGGCCCAGAACGCCCACATCGAATTTGATAAAAAGACGCCGACGGTTTTGGCCGAAATCAAAGGGAAAATGATCGACAAAGAACAGCTGACGAGGGGGCTCAAAAAAAGCATCAAAAATATGGAGTCCATCTCCCTCGACCTTGCTCTTCTGGACGAAAACCCGCTCATTACCGCCCAGGACCTGGAGCCCCAGAAAGAGTTTGTGGCAAATGCGGTAAAAAGCCCACTCACGCTTCTCTACGAAGGCCGCCAGTGGAAGTTTGACCCGTCAAAACACCTCGAGGCAGTCACTTTCACCCAGAGTCCCACGGTAACGCTAAAAAGTCTGGATTGGACACTCCCGATCACTCTGCGCAACGATCAGGTCATCACGCCTTCGCCTTATGTGGCATTGTCCGAAAACCCCAACATGATGCTGGACGAAGAAAAGATAAGGGAGTTTTTTGAAACCGAAGTGATCTCAAAAATCGAACGTCCCACGTCCGACGTAAAAATTTCGACCGACGAAAAGAAAAACATCATCATCGAAGGGAAAGGACAGAACGGAGTAAAAGTTTCGCGCGAAGGGCTTGTTGCAAGCCTGAATTTGGCGTTGCGCAAAGACATCAAGCGGGTGCAAGTCCCGGCAATGGAAGAAAAAGCCAACGTGACGGTGTCAGAAGATCTGCAGTCTTTGGGCATAAAAAACCTCATTGCCACAGGACATTCCGCTTTCGCCGGATCCCACGCGGGAAGAATTACAAACATCAAAGTCGGAACGAGCAAATACAACGGACTCCTGATCAAACAGGGGGAAACATTTTCATTTAACGAACATTTGGGTGAAGTCGACGGGGCGCATGGATTTGTTCCCGAACTTGTCATCAAAGCGGAAGGAACCGTCCCCGAATTTGGAGGGGGACTTTGCCAGGTATCTTCAACGATGTATCGTGCGGCGCTGTTTGCGGGCTTCCCGATTGTTGAAAGGTCTGCACATTCCTATGCGGTTTCCTACTACGCCCAGGTTTTGGGGTACGGACTTGATGCGACCATTTACCCGGGGGTACACGACATCAAATTTATCAACGACTCCCCTGCCGCAATTGTTGTTCAGGCCTATACGGAAGGTGATCAGGCTTATTTTAAGTTCTACGGCACTGATGACGGGCGCAAAGTTCGTATTGATGGCCCATACCAGGGAAACTACCGGTCACCTGGTCCGACAAAAGTGGTGGAAAGCGACAAACTTGCCCCCGGAGCCAAAAAACAGGTGGAAATCAACCATACCGGATTTGACGTCACCTGGTACCGCTACATCGTGAAAGACAACAAAGAGACGAAAGAAACCCTCTTCACCCGTTACCAGGCCATTCCCGCAAAAGTCATGGTGGGAAGAGGAGCCCCATCAGTCCAGGCATCAGTCCCCAGTACTTAAAAAGGTTAGCTCGCCTTGTCCTCGGACTCCCCTTTTGGATGTAATCCTGTCGGGGATTTTTGCAGCATCTCCTTTGCCATCTCGTTATCCGGGTAGGCGGCAAGAATTTCCGCAAGCAGTGACCGTGCATCATCGATCATCCCCGCATCGGTATACACCTGGACGAGCGTCAGCAAATAGTCCATATTCTGGGGATCCATTTCGATGGCTTTTTTAAAATGGGCCAATGACTCCTCCAACTCACCGAGTTCGTTGAGAACCTGGGCAAGGCTGAAGAATCTTCCCGGGCGCGACGCGTCGAGTTCAAGGGCCTTTTTATAGTTTGCCTTCGCCCCTTCGAGTTTCTTCTGCTGGTAGAGAGCTACGGCAAGATTGCTCAGATACACGGGGTCATTCTGGGAACTCATGATCAGTTTCTGATACATCATTTCCGCTTTCCCGAACTGCCCCTGATGCAAATATAAAAGCCCAAGACGATGGTATGCTTCAACATTACTGGGATCCAGCGACAGACATTGAATCAACAGTTGTTCCCCGTGCTTAAGGTCCCCCTTGGCAAGAACGGCTTCGGCCTTTTTGAGCATCATGCCCCCTTTTGCGGCCTTTTTGGCGTCAACCGTTGATCGTTCCGGGATCATATCCTCGACGGTCAATTCAAGCCCACCCTTTTCTTTATGGATATGCAACAAATCCAGAACCCCCTTTCTTTTGGAAAGAAGAGAAAAAGCGGCTACGCCCTTCTCCACCAGCATATAGCGGCGCAAGAATATCGAGCCCAGGATCAGCACTCCCACAATGATAATAATCAGTTGAATCATGTCTGAAGCATTAAATGTTCAAAAAGAAGTCGGGCGTTCACATTGCGTTTCTGCAGCCGCAACGACTGCTGTGTCTGTTTGATCACATTGAGGGTGTTGTGGATTTTCTCCGGAGAACCG
>JAYRRV010000068.1:0-8719 GCA_041909955.1 Candidatus Altimarinota bacterium | reverse complement strand
GCGGCTACCGCCAGGACGAACACCCTGCCGAAGATTATGGCCTGTGGGTGCGCATGAAACGGTACGGAAAGCTCAACACCGCGCCTGTCCTGCTGCACGACTATTTTCTGGACGCCGGGGGAATTTCAGCCCGGAACTTCAAAAAGCAGATAGCCAAACGCGACGAATTGAACCTTAAAAACCTGGAGGATCTTTACGAACAGAACGAAATACCTTCCGCCCGTCACGCCCTGGCGCTCCTGAAGCCCTATAATCTGGACCACCATCAGCGGCAGGTGCTGGCCAAACTCGCCTGTCTTACCGGCTGCTTCTACATCGAAAAAAACGAATACACAAAAGCCCAAGAGTATTTCATGCTCTGCCTCAGTATGGACTGGCGCAGATTCGACGCCGCGTTGAACCTGATACTGGGGAAGTTCCACGGGGCATTCCTGATTTCCGTCGATAAATATCCTCTCCGCTTCAGGTTTCTGTTCAAAATCCACCGATTCCGCGGCAACCATGCCGCACGGCAAGGGGCAGCCCCATAACAAACCCTCGTGAAAACTTCGTCGCACCCAAAGATCAGCGTGATCATGCCCGTCCACAACGGGGAAAAATACCTGCACACGGTCATGAAAAGCATTCTCGACCAGACTTTCCAAGAATTTGAATTTCTGATCATGAACGACGGCTCCACGGACCGCACCGCGCAAATTCTTGAAGTGTATGCCAAAAAAGACCGCCGCATAAAAATACTTACCCAAAAAAACAGGGGCATCGTGGCAAGTCTCAATACCCTGGCCCTTCACGCCGGTGCGACACTCATTGCCCGCATTGACGCGGATGACATCGCCTACCCCAAACGCCTGGAGTTGCAGTATGAACACATGCAAAAGCACCCTGATACCGTGCTGCTTGGAACAACGTGCAAAGTTTTCCGGGAAGACAAAGCCAAAACAGGCATCACCGACACGTTCGCGGAAGACTTCCTCAACCGCTGGTTCCTGACCTACAACTGCGCCTTTACGCACAGCACCGTCATGTACCGGAAGAAAACATTCATGGACTGCGGCGGATATTGGGAAAGCGAATATCCGGCGGAAGATTACGGTTTATGGATACGGATGAAAAAACACGGCCGGATCGAAAACCTCAAAAACCTTTTGGGAGAATACCGGATGAACGTCCACAGCATCAGCGGCAAAAACTTCCGGAAGCAAATCAACATCCGCAACCGGCTCAATACGGTAAACTTCGAAGACATTTACGAAGCGAACAAAATTCCACCCCTGAGGGAAGTAACCGTCGTGCTGGAGCAGTATGAAATGGACCGCCACCGCCGGCAGGTCTTCGCCAAACTGGCGTGCCTCACGGGATGTTTCTTGGTGCAAAAAGGTGAAAGAAAGCGAGCAATCCCCTACTTTAAGTGGAGCTTCTGGGTAAGCAAAAAACGGCTCGACGCCCTGGCAAATCTTCTCCTGGCGCATATGAACATCGCCGTCTACGTCTCCATCGACGCCTACATCCGGCTGCGCACGATTACTCCTCAAATCCGTTGGTTCACGGCACAAAAAAAATCATCATGACTCAAAGCTACACCTCAAAAATAGCCAAAAACAGCCTGTGGGCGACCATCGGTTTTATCATCGCGGCACTCTGCAATTTTGCGATGTCCGTGGCCGTCACGCGGTATTTTGGTAAGGAAGTATACGGGGAATACAGTTACTTTCTCTGGCTTTCCGGCGTGCTGGCCGTCTTTGCCGGATTCGGACTGCAACAAACGGCGACGAAATATATTCCTAAATATTTTTTCCAGGACAAAGCCGGAGCGGCAACCGCGTACCATCCTCGAGCGGAGGAAGCCGGTCACATTTTCCGAAAACTGCTGACGGTCCAGATGATCGGATCAACTGTCATCGCGGGACTCTGCATCCTTCTCGTCCAACATTTTGAAACACTGATCCGGTTCCAGGAGCCGCAAAAAGCTCTGATGCTTTTCATCGTATTTCTTTCGGTCATTCCCGTCAGTCTCAATAACTTTCTGGGCAGCAGTTTTTCGGCGGTCCAGGAGTTCAAAAGACTGTCGCGCACCCACATCGCCACAAGCATACTCAACCTCGCCCTCATCATCGCCTTCGTGGTGACAAAACAGGACATCGTGAACTTTTTATGGCTGTACTTAAGCCTTGGAGTCCTTTCCTCATGCGTCCTGCTCATCCAGTCCCGCACCCTTTTCAAAACAGGCGGCGGAAAAAACCCGCTCGGCGAAAAACTTTTCTCCTACGGTCTGTACGCCTACATCAGCATCATCTGCACCCAGATCGTGTGGGAACGTTCCGAACTTTTTTTCCTGGGACTGTTCAGCGACGGCGGACAGATCGCGCTCTATACACTTTCCTACGCACTGGCGGTTTTATTCATCAGCGTTTGGGGACCAATTAACGGAGTGCTCAACGCCACAACTGCGGAAGTCGTGATGACGGACAAACAGGACAAACTCATGCTCATCACCCGGCACGGCACAAAATATCTCGCCATGCTCATGCTCCCGCTCGCGCTGCTGGCGAGTTATGTCATCGGCGAAATCGTGGGGTTTGTCTATGGAACAAGCTTTGAGGGAGTGGCGCTGCTCTTCCCGTTCCTGGTGCTTGCCCACACTGTGGCCGTGATCATTACCCCGGCGGGGAGCATCCCCATGCTGAAGCATGAGATGAAAAAAACGATGGCCTTCAACATCACCACTGCGGTGCTGAACATCATTCTCGACATTTACCTCATCACAAAGTACCAGGCGTTCGGGGCAATGCTCGCGAATGTCATCAGCCAGGGATTTTCCATCACGCTTTCCCTCATCAACGCAAAAAAATACCGGCTCGGAATTTTCAACAAATACATGGTGCGCGTCTTTTTGCTCAACGGAATCCTGGCGGGAATTTTCCTGGTAACAAATCAAACCGGCCTCGCGGTCAAAATCGCCGTGGCACTCATCGCCGGCACTTGCTACATCGCGGCTCTCGCCAGAACCGCCTTCGACAAACAGGACGCGGAAATCCTCAAAAAGCTTACCGAAACAACGCCGAAAATATTCAGGCCCCTTCTACACCGGCTGATAAAAAATGTCTGATTTCAACGTCAATCCCCAGCCTTCGCCCTGTCCAACAACCAGTCATGAACCTGTTTCATGGCTTTTCCTCTGTGACTGACGCTGTTTTTCTCTGCGGGGGTCAATGCCGAATACACTTTGGTCAGACCGACGGGCTGGAAACATGAACTCAACGGAAGTCCCTCATAGATCGGAGCCTCAAGTTCATGGGTAATGATACCAGGCGTCTCACCTCGAAAAACATGCTCCAAACCTTCATCATCAATGATCGCCGAGCAGCAGACGAATTTGGCACCCCTCCGCTGGTACGGCACATTCCCCATCCTCTCCAAAAAATAAGCGATCCACTCCTCATCATTGGCCTTTTCGCCCGCGCCCCAACGGCGGGTCTTAATTCCCAGCTCGCCTTCAAGGGCATCAACCAGAATGCCCGAATCCTCAGCCAGTGTCATCAGCCCGGATTTTTCCCGGTAATACCGCGCCTTCAAAACCGCGTTCCCTTCAAACGTATCGGCATCCTCTTCACAATCTCCGGCAATCCCCAGATCGTCCAGCCTCAAAAACTCATACGGCAAACCGCCCAAAACCTCCATCATTTCCTTGAATTTTCCTCTGTTTGAAGTCGCGACCAGAACGCTCTTGAACTTTTCCATGGGAGAAACAAAAGGTAGAATACGGACGCCGACTTTCAACCGGCGCCAGCCCATTCTAATTCACAAGAAACTGATCGCACAAACGAAAAAATCCAACCATACCAACGCCCCCGCAAAAACCCCGTCCGGCTTTGACCCCAAAGCGGCCCTGTACTGGCTGGCGGTGACATTCGCAGCATTGGGACTTGGTTACGGTATCGCCACAAAAACCGACCTGGTGGCGGGAATTTTAAGCGGCATGCTGGTTGCCCTTATCGTTAGAAAAAAAATGACATGGGGTATCATGGGAATACTTTTTTTGCCGGTCATCGGGGAACTCTACCGCCTGCCCGTGGGAGGAGACACCGGAACACTCATCAGCGACGTGGCAATCGGCGTCCTGGCCATTCTCTGGGCGGTAGAAAAAATCCGCCTCAAAAAACCTTTCCCCAAAAACGAAATTCTGAAGCCGCTCATGCTTTTCTGTCTGGTCGCCGCATTTTCCCTGCTGTTCAGTCTTACGTTTCTTAAATTCACGGAGGTCGCGGCCGGATCGCTCTACCTCTTCCGGTTCATCGAATACGTGCTCCTGGGAGTCATCACCCTGGACTCGGTAAAAACTCCCAAAGACGCCCACCATATCCTCACGGCCATGGCCATTTCCGCACTTATCATAACCGTTGCGGGCTTTATCCAGCTGATCGTGTACCCGGATATGGGCAAACTGGAAGAGTACGGATGGGACCCCCACCAGAACCGTCTCGTTTCCACCTGGCTTGACCCCAATTTCATCGCGGGACTTCTTGGTTTTATGCTGTCCATTGCGGCGGCCGGGGCACTGTACGCCAAAAGCTTCATGAAAAGAATCGTGATCGTCATCATCGTGGCGGTTTTCGCGGTGGCGCTTTTCCTCACATACTCGCGCTCCGGGTACGTCGCTGCCGCCGCCGCCCTGGGCATCGTCGGAATCCTGAAATCCAGGAAATTGCTGATCGGAAGCATCATTGTCATGATCGTCGGACTGAATTTCCTCCCCCGCGCGCAGGAACGGGTGGACGACCTCATGCACAGCATCCAGTCATTCGTCTTCAACACCAACGAAAACCCGGACGCCACGGCCCGGCTCCGAATCGTATCCTGGAACCAAACCATTGAGCTCATACAAAAACGCCCGCTGTTAGGGAGCGGATACAACACGCTCAAATATGTGAAATATGACGAAGGTTTTGTCCGAAACACCGAAATCCATTCGGCAAGCGGATCGGACTCAAGCCTGCTGACCATAGCGGCAACCACGGGGATCATGGGGCTTGTTCCGTTCATGCTGCTCTATTGGAACATGCTAAAGCTTTCCTTCCAAAACTGGAAAAATAAAAAAATCCCGGCCGAATGGCAAGGATACGGACTGGGGCTTTTTGCTGGAACCATCGGCCTGTTATTTCACTCGCTGTTCGTTAACAGCCTGCTCTTCCCGCAAATCATGATTTTCTTCTGGACGGGAACGGGCCTTCTTTTCCAAAAGTCATTGGAAAAGAAACCTACTGCTGCGCCGCGCGCTGTAAAGTAGAATCCACGAGCTGCCATGTTCCGTTCTCGGCAACCTTGTAATCGAACACTGAAACATTCCCATCCTTAAAATGAAGCTCGATCACGATGGTGGCGGCATCCAATTGCGACACCTGAATATAGTCGATCTCCTGATTGCCGACCATGTTTGGAAGAAGATTTTTCTCCAGAATAGTGCGCTCATCCGTTGAAAAACGGCCTTCATACAAAACATTCAAACCGAGGTGCTGGGCCGGAAGGGCGGCAATATCATTCAATGTGAGGTTTGTTGGAACGGAGCTGAATGTCGACGATTTATCGACTTCTAAAGGCTTCCGGGTAATCTGCGGATTGGCAACAAACGAGGGAAGAAGAACCTCTTCGGTGGATTTCTGGGTGGTTTTTGGCGCCAGCGGCGAATTCGCGGGGATGGACGGAGTTTCGCCCGTCACGGACGGTGCGGGAGCTTCAACGGAAACCTCCGCCAAAGGAGTGCTGCCGGAAACGCTTGGAACTTCGGGGGCCACAGTTTGTGCCGGAGACTTCACATTACCTTCACCGACACGTGAAGTATTGTTTGCAGGAGTCTGATAACTGAAATACTGGACCGGAGGCTGCTGTTGCACGGGAGTTTCTGTTGTTTTCGGAGTCACCGGTTGCTGTACGGGAGCGGAAGTAGACGGTGATGGAGAAGTTGAAGCCTTTTTGCTGACTTCAGCCTGTTGAGGCTGAGTGGATTCCGGTCCGGCAACATTCGCCTCCAATGACTGTACATCAAAAGACTGTGCGGAAATTGTCCGGTCCCCCTGGAAATAGTTGGGGGGGAGAACGGATCGGCCGGGGAAAGTCTTGAGTCCGGACCCGCTTACCGCTTCAGCACCTGCCGAATTTTGGGCAAAAGGCTGAACCTCATTGCTTTCCTGTGAAGGAGAGGCTGTCGGGACAACCACTTTGCTGCCGAAATCTATTGGCAATTTGGAAATGCCAACAACGGCAACGATCACCAAGCCCAAAGCGGGAACAACCGCGAAGTAACTCTTCAAAGGAGCAAGCCGTTCAAACCAACCGGTTCGGACGGGGGCCGCCTGCGCCGCGATCTTCATCATCACCTGCTGGCGGAGTTGTACCTTAAATCCCTCGTCGATGACGATCATTTCTTTTTTCTTGGCATCGCGGATCTTTGCGATGACGGAAGCAAAATATCTTCCAGTTGGGCGTGCCATGACGAGTGACGGTTAGGATTTAATAAGTTGTTTCACTTTTTTCAGGGTCCGGTAGACCTTCACCCCGATATGATTTGCGCTGAGTCCCATAATTTCCGCGATCTCAATATTCGACACTTCTTCAAAAAATTTCAGTCTGATGATTTCACGCTCCTCGTGGTCGAGCTGATCAAGGACTCTCTGAACCTCAAGCTGCTTCTCCGTGCGCGACGCATCCCCGGTGGAATCCGCGTCGTAATCCACAAGTTCTCCGATATCCTCCAGGTTGACCTTCTGGCTCTTGCTTTGCTCCCGGTACCACTTCAACACGTTATTATGGGCAATTTTGTAGAGCCATGAGGAGAAGGGGTAGCCCCGCCACTCAAAACTCTTAATATGTGCAAGGGCATCGTAGAAAGTCTGGCTGACCAGGTCGTGAACGGTCTCCTTATCACTCACACGGCGGTACACGTAGCGGTAAATCTGATCAAAATACTTGTCATACAGTACCGCGAACTTCTGTGGATCCGCCTGGGCCTCCTGAACCAACTTTTGGTCTTGCTCTAGCACAATTTTCGGCCTTTTAAAGGCTAAGGACGGAAACTATGCCAAACTTTTATCAATTTGTCAACTATTTTGTGCCGGATAACCGACTCCTTGTACCCTCTCTAAGCCATTATTCCATGGATCATTACAAAAATAGACTTCGGAAAGCAATTTTGCTAGAATAAGTGCGTTCTTTTTGGCTTTAATATGAGTAAAACCATTTTTAAAATTTTCACCATTTTGTTCATAACCGGCATACTGGCCGGATGCGTAATCGTCATTAATAACGGCAAACCCACCCAGGACGAACAGATGCTTATGGACATTCAGGGACAGGCAAGCCGGGAAATCGCCCAAATAAACCAGAAAATCCAGAACGGAGACTACTCGGTGGAACAACTGCAAGGGCTCATCAACGAAGCAAAAAAGGTCGTCGATGACAATCTGAAGAAGATCGCCGAGCTCAAACTGCCGGAAAGAGCCAGGGCTATGGCGGAAAAAACCACGGAATACCTTCAAAAAGCGGGGGAGACCTACCAATCCTTCCTGCAAATGTCGAGCCAGACCAACGAAAAAGTGCAACAGCTTATTTCAAACCTAAAAACGATGTCCGAGCCTCTCATCAATATGGCAAAACAGATGGAGGAAATGAAACTCCAGTTCCTCAACGAACTCCAGAAAGCGACCGCGACGAAATAAATGCAAGTAATGAATATGCCCGGGCTACGTTGTAATAGTACGGTGAACACGTTAGAATGACCGGGTAACCATTTTATTAATCTTTTTGCGTCCTCACATGATGCCCAAGAAACGTTTTGCCTTCCTGTTCACAGTCTTTGTACTATGCCTCGCCCAGCTCCAGATTGTCGCTGCCGCAGGCATACAGACCATCCCAAGCCCCGTGGATCTGCCGCCGGGCGCCATGAGTTACGGAAACATTGCCAAAAGCACCGGGCTCGACCCAAACATTGTCGCGGCGGTCATAGGTGTAATCGGCCTTCTGGTCGGAAGTTTTTTGACAATACTGGGAACGTATTTCCTCCGGTTTTTGGACGTCCGCCGTGAAGACAAAAGGGAAGAAGCCTTCATGCTGCGCGAACGACAGGAAAAGGAGTTCCAACTCAAACAGGAGATCTACAAGAACTTCCTTACCGATCTCGGCCTCATGGAAGGTTTTTTGCTCCATAAGTCCGATAATGCCAAAATCAAGGATGTTGAAAGCCTGAATGCTGAATGGACCACCATGGAAATCAAAATGAACCTTGTCTGCTCCCCTGCCATCCGACAGCTTCTTGACGAACTACAGGAGGAACTGCTCTCGGCCGCAAAAAAACGCTTTGAAGGAGGAAAAGTCGAACTTGGCGAACAATATCTCGTCAAAAGAGGCGAACTGCTTGATGCCATCCGTGAAGACATTGATCTTTTCCAGACAAACTAAGACATGAAAAAATTCACCGTACAATCCGGAATCATCATCGCCGCCGGCCTTCTGCTACAGGCACAACTTGGCTTTGCGCAAAGCATTACCGGAACCGTGGTGTCCGGACAACCGATGCCCACAACGACCGGCGGAGGCGCAAATACCACGGGGACGACCACGACGACCACCGGCACGACCACGGGGACGACAAGAACCGGTGGACAGACGGGAACCACGGGAACAACCACTGGCACAAATACCGGCACCCGAACACCCGCCAACACCACCG
>JAYRRV010000067.1:0-3847 GCA_041909955.1 Candidatus Altimarinota bacterium | reverse complement strand
TTTGCGTTTCTTCGTTGACAATCTGGCCTTTGGTGAAGCTGCCTTTGAACGACGCTTTCACGTTTTTATTCGAAGTCATCAGCAGCGAAGTCGGCGTGGTGGTGCCGCTCAAATCGCCGCCCCAGGTCGGCATCGGTTTGGCCCGGAAAATATCCAACGCCTTCAAGCGTAATTCCAGCATCCATCCCGGTTCATTTTTCTGACGTGAGATCTCTTCGACGATTTCACGCGTCAAACCTTTGCCGGATTTAAACACCGATTTTGAATTCACGTGAAACCCATACTGATAATCGTTCAGTTTTTTTGAAATCTCTTCCTGTGCTTTCGTTGCCATGCTTATGCGTTAATATGCTGTTCGTAGCCGTGGGTTTCAAGCTCGGTCGCCAGTTCGTTTCCTCCCGATTTTACGATTTTTCCATCAACCATGATGTGAACAAAATGAGGTTTCAGCAGATTTAGAATCCTTTGGTAGTGGGTAATGAGCAGGACACCCATATTCGTTTTCTCAAAAACCTCCTGAATGCCCGCGGCCACAATCTTCAGTGCGTCGATGTCCAGGCCGGAATCGATCTCGTCGAGCATGGCGATTTTAGGTTGGAGCGTAGCCATCTGAATGATCTCGGCCCGTTTCTTTTCTCCGCCGGAAAACCCCTCATTCACGCTGCGGCCGATGAACTGGCGGTTCATCTTCACGACCTCGAACTGCTTCTGCACGATCGGAACAAACTGTGCCGGACCGTAAGGTTTTGCGGCCGGATCATTCGCCTTTTGCACCGCATTCACCGCATGCCTCAGAAAATTTCCAAATGTAATGCCGGGAATTTCACGCGGATACTGGAAGGCTAAAAACATGCCGAGTTGCGCTCGCTTATCGGGATCCATCGTCAAAACATTCACTCCGTTCAACAGGGCCTCTCCTCCGGTTATTTCATATTTTGGATGCCCCATGAGCGCATTGCAGAGGGTGCTCTTGCCGGATCCATTCGGCCCCATAATGATGTGGATCTCACCGGATTTTATGGTAAGGGAAAAATTTTTCAGAATCTCCTTGCCCTCCACGGAGACGCAAAGATTGTTGATGATGAGGGGAACAATTTCATGAACAACACGTGGAAGCTCTCTAGGGCTTACATGAGACGCGGGAGGCTGAACAATTTTTTTGTGCGCAGTTGGGTTTAAGCGGCCTGTTTCCATTGCGGTTGGAGTAAGTGATGTAAGGTTGTCTGGGTAAAAATATTCACGATGGCCTGGTTGACGGTTCCAAGTCCGTGCCGCATCTGGCAGCGGGGTTTCCGTGAACAGGATGAGCTGAGAGCCTGGGCTGCAAGACAATGCATGACGGTCACGGGCCCTTCCAGAATCTCAACAATCTCCTTCAAGGTGATTTCCGTTGCAGGCTTTGCCAGGACATACCCGCCGTTTTTTCCGCGTTCTGATGCCACCAGTCCGGCCTTGCGAAGTTCAAAAGCTGCCTTTTGCATGAAAAAGAAAGACATCCCGTGATCTTCGGAAATACTCCGCAATGAAAGAGGCGCTGTACGAAAACCGCCCGGAAGCTGCTTTTTTGCAAGCTCTATCAATAAAAAAAGGCCATAATCCAGCTTTTGTGAAAACTGGAGAAATCCATGCTTCTGTTCGCTCAACTGTGGGCTCAGTCCTAATATCATACCAATATGGTCTTAATTCGAAGTGGCCCTAATTTAAGCGAAAAATCCGCTGATGTCAACGATAAATCCTAGAAATGCCCAACGTACCCGATGTTGTCCGGATCAACCTCGTAAACGTGGTCCTCATAAAGCATTTCCGAATTGTACTCCTCAAGAAGATATGAGGCTCTTTCCGGATCTTCCAGATCCTCCTCAGTGATCAACCCAAGTTCATGCAGCTGTTCCTTGGTTCTGTAGTATGGATCGGTCGTTTCATAGATTTTCCGGCCGCTCTCCCCGAAAGCCCTTTTGAACATTCTTCCATCCTTCGTTCCAAGATAAAACTCATGGCTCGCGTTTCGCCCGACTACGTAAAAATCAATCCCGTCAACGGAACTCGGAGAGGAGGGACGTCCGTTCGAATAGGCCAGATGCGCTTCCATAACACGGCCCAGGAGCTTGTCACCATTACTCAGCTCTGCCGCCCGATGCTGAAGCTGTCGCGTACGGGTTTGCAGAAATACGTGGTGATGTCTGAGGAGTTGAACAGAGCTTTCACGGATAAATTCATCAGCCACCTCGACAAATTCCCCGGAGTTGTCATCACGCCGGAAAACCTGATGCACGCCGTTTTCCTCTCGTGCAATATAATAGATGCTGTCGTGTTCGCCGGAACCGTCGACTGAAACGCCGATGAGTTCTCGATCTCCGGCCCAACAGAAACGAACGCCAAGGGTATTGGACATCGCTTCATAACTTTCCTTACCCTCAGTTTCCAGACAAGCTCCAACCATCTTTTGTACATAAGCGGTAATGTCACTACGTACTTGTTGTTCGCTGCGGGCAGCGCGTTCCAGCAGTCTCTTTTCCTGGTCTTCTCTGGCTTTTTGAAGAATCGCTGCAAAGTCGGGAAACATTTTTTCCGCTCGGGAAACGTTTCCCTTAACCGATTTTTGTTCATCCAATCCTGACATATAAAAAAATGAAGGGGTACAGGAAGGGTTAAAAGATCGAAATGGCGGTCTCATTACACCACAATTGTCGGGAATACATCTCGTATTTGTGAGAGAAAAATGGTACAATAACAAGATTGCTTTATGCGCGATAATGACTCAGGAATCGGCAAAACCGGTAATGCGGAAGGGCCACGAGGAAAAAGAACAGCACCTTCTGGGAAGACTTGAGCAAAAAGTTGAGGCCGTCAAAACGCTCAAATCAATGATGGAACACCTCACCTTCGACGTAACCCAGCAATCGCTGGTGGAAAAACTCCACGACTTTTTTGACGAGATACAGAAGAAGTACCCCCACCTGATTGAGAAACTCGAGCAATTGACCAGCCTCAGGCAGGCGATTGAGGGCATTCAGACAGACTTGGAGAACATGTATCGGACCCACGGGGAAGCCAAAATTGATGCTTTGATGAAAGAAGCCGCAGTAAACGGATTTGAACGCATGAAAATCAAAGATGTTGAGATCGTCACGGTGATCAACGATTTTCAGGAGGAGCACGAACAGTACCTTGTCGAGATTGAATCCATGGAAGAGGATCAGGATCTGCGTTTTCTCACAAGCCTGCAGTACGGTATAGATCATCTCGTGAAAAAATTTCAGCAGATCAAATCCATGAAGAATGGCCGCACGGAAGTTGGAAAATACTGTGCCGAACTACTTCAAGTAAAGCCGGGGGATCTGAGTGAACTCATGAAGGGAATCGAAGATGTTGAATTCAGTCCGCTCTGTATCACGATCTTTATGGAAGCAAAAGCTTACGAAAAGTTTGTCGGCAATGATACGAGCGGTGTACACATGGGGGGGTCACCGATCAATATCGTCAAAGAATCGGGGGATGAAGTGGATATTGCGGAAACGGTTGAACATGAAGCGATCCATGCTTTTGTTGACGAATTCCTCCCGCCGATAACTCCGCGGGAAAAATATGAAACGGATTACTGGATGAAAACCCTGAAAATCCGTATTGAAACTCTTGATACTTTACTTGCCGGTGACCACAATGTAGGACAATCGGAAGATTTAACCATCCAGATCCCATATTTTGGAACCGTCGGAAATTTCATCGACTCACTCCACGAAGAGATGATTGCGGACCTGGACCGGATCGAGCAGCTGAATATATTTGCCGACAGCAGCCCTGCAACACTGCTCACAACATTCACGACGGCAAAAAGCAGGTCTTACCA
>JAYRRV010000066.1:0-2111 GCA_041909955.1 Candidatus Altimarinota bacterium | reverse complement strand
TCCCAAGATACCTTTAATGATGGATACCAGGAAAATACCGTACACCGTGGCACGGCTCATCTCCTTAAATTTCCTGAAAAGCTCCAGCTCGTACTCCAGAGGCAAGGGACTGACCTTCATGAGCTTCTGGGTGATTTCCTTATGATCCTTCAGCATGTAGTACATCGCAAACAGCAGAATGAAAAAACTGAACAAAATACCACCGACGCCCTTCAACAGGGAGGCGCTTTGTCCCACCAGAAACGTGCTCACGTTGCGGGCCAGCTCCGTAAGATTTTTCTTGAGATCCAGCGAATTCACATCAATGATGGTGTTGAGCTGGGTTAAATTCGCCTGGTAATAATCGTACAGGAAGTTCCCCGACTGCCACTTCAGGTACTGGTCAAACCCGCCGCTCGACACCTGATGCTGGATGAAAGAGTAGATATCCACGGCCTGCCGGGCCAGAAGCAGAACAAAAAGCAGCAGAGGGATAATGATGAGGATCAAAACAAGAAAACAGGTGACCAGGGCGGACAAGGTGGCTCTGTTCTTAAATAATTTGTATATCCACTTATATAAAGGATAAAACGTTGTCGAAAAAATGGCGGCAAGAATGAGAACCGTCAAAAACGGCTTCATGACCAGATAGAGAAATATGAACGCAAAAACGAGGCAACCGATGAGAAAATAACCCGGGAAATACTGGAGAACAACACCGTTGCCCTTGTGTTTTGGTATCATAAAAAAAAGTGAAAGTGAATTATGCGGACGGAGTGAACATGAATCCTATAGCGTAACCCGACAATGCCGAAACCATACCGATAAGCGCCATTTCCAACCCGCTTTTCCCCCAGTTACCGATCGTAAGCTTTGCCTTGATGACCCCCACGAAGAACAACGCAATCGCCGAAACGATCATGGAAGAATAAATCCCCTGCTGTACTGGAAGAAAGAAGAATGGCCACAATGGAATGAGTGAACCGACGATCGCGGAAAATCCAACCACAAACGCGGCGATAAAAGGTCTTTTTTCCTCCACCGGACTCAATTTCAATTCATCGCTCATCATCGTTTCCAACCAGATCTTTTCATCGGAGGTGATGACCTTCACGATATCCTCAAGGAGTTTCCCCTTAAAACCTTTTTGACGGTAAATCTCACGGATCTCCTCAACCTCCATCTCCGGAACGTCCTTAATTTCACGCTTTTCTCGGGCCAATTCACGATAATAGTAATCCCTCTCGGCCACCTTGGAAGTATAGGCGACCGCGGCCATGGAAATGGATTCGGCAAAAGTGGCAGCCAAACCTCCCGCAAGAACAATCCGGGTGTCCTGAGAAGCCGCCGCGACACCCAAAATAACCCCGAGCACGTTCACAAGACCGTCCTGCCCCCCCAAAATCACCTCGCTCAGTCTGTTCCCGCGGTGACTCTCATTGGCAAAAACTTTCTGTTTTCCGGGCTTGTGGCGGGATTCCTTCATATTCATGGGGTTGAAAATTATAAAAACCATGGGGCATTATAACTCAGAACGAGAGCAAAACCAATTTCAACGCAGTTTAAGAATGTGGAAAATCCCCGCACGCTTGTATGGCCACAAAACTCGCCTGGTGCGCCGAAACCCTGCCCGTTCCTGGAACCGCAACGAATCCTTAAAACGCGGAGTCGTGGAAGTCCATACTTCACGGTACCCCTTCCGGCGGATAAACGTTAAAGCTTTTGTATAAAGACGGATCCCCCACCCCCGGTGACGGTATCTTTTGGAAATATAAAACCTCCTGAGTTTGCATACATGTCCCTTCAACCGACTCACCCCCAACGTTCCAACAATCCTTCCATTCTGCACCAGGACCCAAAAATTCCCTCCCCGCCGGAAATAGTACTTTGGGATATTCAGAAGGTCCCGATCGAGCTGTCTGGAATACTTATAGCTAAATTCACCCAAAACACGCGAAATCAGGCGAACAACATGACGCCTGTCTTCATCACGGTACCGTCGGATTTCCATAATTACTGGGTTAGGAGCCGGTCGATCTTGGCAGCCAAGATAAAATCGTTGTCAGAAAGTCCTCCAATCGCATGCGTGGTCAGCTGCAACTTGACGCGTCCGTAAAAAATCGACATATCGG
>JAYRRV010000065.1:0-2858 GCA_041909955.1 Candidatus Altimarinota bacterium | reverse complement strand
TAGCTGTCGTACGCTTCCCGCAGCGGCATTCCGAGGGTTTGCAAAAACCTCCTCCCCTTTACGTTTCTGTTCCTCGTTCATTTTCTGGAAACTGGACAGCGGCATGTACACTTCACCGGAAACTTCAAGGTCCACGGGTTCGTTGAGTTCCAGCGGCACCGCTTCAATCGTCCTGACCGTATGTGAAATGTCCTCCCCTTCCGTACCGTCGCCGCGTGTTATGGCCTGTACAAATTTCCCCTCTTTGTAATGAAGGGTCAGGTTGAGCCCGTCGATTTTCAGTTCACAGACAAAGTTGATTTTTTGCCCCGGAACAAGCTTGGCGATTCGTTCGTGCCAGTCGCGGACATCTTCTTCAGAAAACGCGTCCTGAAGGCTTTTTTTTGCGGTGATGTGCTTCACTTTGGCGAACCTTCCGCTGAGGACCGATCCCACGCGTTGTGTGGGGGAATCGGGAGTGATGAATTCGGGGAAATGGTCCTCCAGGCTCCTGAGTTCCAGTTTGAGCGAGTCGCGGACGGCTTCCGAAACTTCAGATTTGTCCAGAACGAAATACTGATAGTTGAGTTCTTTGATTTTCTCGCGGAGTTTCTGAATTCTTTCCTTGGCCTCTTGCTTGTTCATAATGCGATTTTTTGGTATAATAGTGAGATAAACCTGGCATATTTTACCACAGGTCTTCATGCACACCAAAGTACATCTCGACAAAAAACATATTCTGATTCTTGGAGGAGGGTATTGTGGTCTGCACACTGCCAAACTCCTGGCAAAGAAACTTGAAAAATACGAGGATTACCAGGTCATACTTGTGGATAAGAAACTGCACCACCTCTACGGAGCTGATCTGTATGAGATTGCCACCGCATATTATCCCACCATCACCGAGTCGTGCCTGAGGGAACTTTCGGCCAGTATCACGATTCCTTTTGATGAGGTTCTACAGGGAACGTCTGTGTGTTTTTTGCGGGACACGATCGAGAATATTGACTATGCAAAAAAAAGAGTCCTTCTGAAAAACGAGGGGGCGGTACCTTTTGAATATCTCGTCGTCACGCTTGGTGCCGTCACGAATTTTTACGGGCTTCCCGGTGTACAGGAGAACAGTTTTCCCCTGAAAACCCTGGACGATGGATTGGCTTTACAATGCCATTTTGAGCAGCTCTTCCGCGCTCGCAAGGAAAAAAACGATCATTCAAAACTCAACGTCGTCGTGGGAGGGGGAGGATTCACCGGCGTCGAATACGCCTGCGAATTGCCCGGATATATCCGGAAATTGAGTCAAAAATACGGTTTTGACCCGCACGAAGTGAAGATCACCGTCGTGCAAGGCGGTTCCGAATTGGTAGGGCTCGGACAGGACGTGTCCTGTTTCACAATGCTCCGCCTGAAGGAGCTTGGCATTCAACCGATGTGCAATACCCGAATTCTCGGGTATGCCGACCAAAAACTGGATGTGATGGAAAAGGGCACAACCATAAAGAAATCCATTCCCGCTGATATTCTTGTGTGGACGGCTGGAATTCAACCGAATCCTCTCCTGAAAAACTTCCCGGTGCTCCATGAGAGCGGCTGTCTGGACGTTGAACCGAATCTTGAATCCACCCATTACCCAAAAGTGTATGCTGGCGGGGACAATGCGGCGGTTTTTGACATCAAACACCATACGATGCTTCCAAAACTCGGGGAACTTGCCGTTCAGCATTCCAAAATTATCGCCCATAACATCTGGGCCGATATCGCAAAAAAGAGTCAGAAGGCCTATGTTCCCAAGTTTAAGGGGTTCATCATTTCGCTGGGCGCCAAGTTTTATCTTTTCCATGACGACCACAGGACTTGTTGCGGCTTTTTGCAGTGGGTCAGGCGCCGGAAGTTTGATTTCTGGTATTTCCATTCACTTCTTCCTTTCATGAAGGCCCTGAGGAAGTGGTGGAAAACCGAAAAAATCTTCATGCAAAATGACTGATTTTGTGGTATAATTACGAGATAAATAGCCTCAACCTATGACGGATCAACAAACGAAGCAAAATTCGGATGGAAATGTCCTGAACGGGGACGGGACGAACGGTTCAAAAATCCTGGCGTATCAAAACAAGGACATCAGCGCGGACACCCAGCTTATGCTCAATAAACCTACCGAACATCCGGAGGATCTGGACCCCAAAGATCTCGCCTTTTTGACCATGCTCATGGAAAAAATCGACAAGGGGGAAATAAACCTCTACCGTCCCTCCACCCTTCTGAATTATGCCGTCTACGATAAACTTGATGAAAGTGGTAAAGGGAAAGCCGATTTTGACGCCATGAACCTGCTCGGAACCATCCGTGAAATCCGGAAACTGTGGAACCTTGGGCTCCGCAACACCTACCAGATCGAAAACCTTACCCACCGCATCCGCGAGACCAAGGAACGGCTCGAGGAAGTGGGCGGAGATCTTTATATAATCTAACCGTTATGGCTGGAGACAAACCTGGTGATAAACCCGCAGAAGTGCCAAAAACCGGCTCAGACATCGAACAGAAACTCGGCATCGACCAGATCAAGGAAGCGGAAACCCGTGAGGTTGTAAAAACCTATTTTGAAAAGACCCTTACGCAGGAACAGCGGGCCGGGCTTATTCATGAAAAAACCAAAACCGATATGGCCAAATTGCGCCAGCAGATCGATTCCCTGAACCAGCGCCACGCCACTGCGGAGGAGTTCGTTCAGGAGATTATCGGTACGATGCAGAAAGACGTCATGGAGCGTGACCTGAACGACGGATACATTGAGGGCGGGGCCGAGCAGCCGGGCTATGTGAGTTATTTCCTTTCACTGACCGGCACGGACAGCAATTTTTGCCCGCCGGGAATGGAAAAAT
>JAYRRV010000064.1:0-8529 GCA_041909955.1 Candidatus Altimarinota bacterium | reverse complement strand
AAGCGGTCTGCAACTGAACTGGCGATAGGTCGGTTCCATCTTCTCCTTCTGCCAACAAAGGAATGCTGCTGTAAACGAAACGCCGAATGCGCCAGGCGGGGTCATCCGTCAGGTTTGGGTGTTGCAATGGATTGGGATGCTCCAACGGGGGGCACAGCACTGGACGACCGCCGGGCTGCGACAATTCGGTGTTCAAGTCCTGGATCGGTGAAAGTGTTGTTGGCGTCGCCGTTATAACATCTGGCAGACCGGCCAATGCGCCGCGCGCCAGGGCCGCCTGAAAGACGGCTTCGTTCGGAGAGTTAACGCCCAGCAGGGTGCTGTGCCAGGCGGCGAAATCCAGACCGGCTTCCTGCTCGATCCCTTGCAGCCGGTTGTTGACCGCCTGTATCAGTGCGCCGGGTGTGCTCTCACTGAGCGGCAGGGACAAATCGCTTTCCACTGCATCCAGAAAGGCATTGAAATCGGCGGCTCGCCCCGGCAACTCACCTGCAACCCAACTTTCCGCCAGCGCCCCAGCGCCTTCCAGGCCGCGCCGGGCAATCTCGCCCGCCGCCAGGCTGCTCAGGTACGTCTGGTAAGCCGGCAGCGACCAGCAGGCCTTCTGCCATATCTCCTCCAGGCTTGCGCCCGGCAGCAGGCGCCTCAGCGCTGGCCCCATCAGCCACGCATCTGGCGCGACCTGAACCATCCCGCTACTTGCCAGCAGCGCCAGCCCCGCCTCCCCCTTCAACCGGCGCACTTCGGCGCTGGAGAGTTCTCCCCAGGTCAGCAGGTGCGCCAGGATTGGCTGAAGGGAGGCAAGTGATGAGTCAGGCATTTTCTTGTCGCTCTAAGTCCCGTTCAACGAAATCCCAGCTTTCCGGTCGAATGGTCCCAGATATGATTTGGATCGTATCCAATGTTCCATCAATCAGGCTTTCCATATCTTGAATCGCTCTTTTCATCAGCTCTCGTGAAATCTTGTTCAATATTTCAAAACGCACTACCCTTTGGCCAATTGCGCTTTGAGTGTCTTTGGGCAAGACTGGGATCAAGAAGGATGCAATATCATCTGGATAAACGCGCCTTTGACGGATACCTCTTGCGTAACGCTCATTTTGCATTTGACCAAAAATCGAATTAAGGAACATCGCCAAATAACCAGGATGGAGATCTTGGTTCGTTCGGATGATTGAAACATCTCCACCAATAACCATTGGTAAATGAGATCCATTCAATGGCCTCTTTCTTGAAGTAATCGCCGAGCGACCAGTTCCCGAGCATTTCAAAAAAAGTACAGTGCGTCGCATCGCCCACCTCGTCAATGTCATCGGTACGGAGACTCTTTTGGGCATCCACCAGACGTTTGCCGGCAGGATGGACTTCACCCATCAGATAGGGGACCAGCGGGTGCATGCCGGCCGTGGTGAACAAAACCGTGGGATCGTTTTCCGGAACCAGCGATGAACTTGGGATTTCGGCGTGTTGGTGTTTCTGGACAAAGAAATCAATGAATCGTCTCCTGAGGTCTTTTGCGAGCATATTATTTTTGGTAACTGAAAAATTAGAAAACCATTGACCTGTTTTGGCCCGTATTCTAACAGCAATCAGCTTGAACTTTCAAGGCTGTTCTGAGATACTATTGCTCACTGGAACGACATCCTTTTTTAGATTATTTTATGGGAAAGAAAGGCAAAAAGAAAACAGTGGCGTCGACAAAAAAAATCGAAAAAACACCTGAGCAGCTCGAACAGGAACGGCAGGCAAAAGAGGAGAAAAAACTTCTCAAGAAGATTTTTGGTACAGGAAAAAAGAAGAAATCCCAGCAAAAAGCTGCCGAGGCAAAAGCCGTTGCTGCGGCAAAAAAAGAGGAACAGGCCATGCAGGCCAAAGAGCTGAAAATGGAGGAAGCGAAACAGGAGCAAAAAAAACAGGAGGAGAAACACGAAGCAAAACTTGAAGAGAAAAAACACGAACCAAAACCTCCCAAGGAAAAGAAACCCCGGAAACCCCTGCTCACCGACACTCAAAAACAGAAAGCACGGGGCGCCGTGCTGGTTCTGGTGGGACTGTTCATGATCGGGTTTGTCGGATATTTCCTCTATACGAGGCTGTTCCGTCCGCAGTCGCTCGCCCATTTCCTTCCGAAGGACGGCACGGTCGGTTTTTTGGAAGTGAACATCGACGGAGAATCCGACCAGGGGAAAAAATTCACGAAACTTTTTGAAAAGTATCCGGTCTATCACGCCGCCAATCTTGTCCAGCTGGCCAGCCTGATTCTTCCGGTTGATTATAAAAATGAAATAGAACCGTGGATCGGCCGAAAAATCGGTATCGTACTGATGAAACAAACCGGTGATGACGACAGCGTAAAGCTTCTGATGTTCGTCGAAAACAAGAGTTCCGAAAAGACGCTGAACTTCCTCAAAGGGCGGGCTTTAGCCAATGCCGGCGACGAACTCCTGACGGAAATGTACAACGGTTATACGATTTACCGCTACAAAGTGGGCCAGAACTATTCCTTCGCCTTTGTGAATAACTACCTCGTCCTCGCCGGCAGTGACGCCCTCTTAAGGCAGATACTCGATGCACAGGGAAGCGGAGTCGCCAAGCTTCAGGATGATCCGACATTCCAGAAAGTGAACAACAATCTTCCGCCGTACGGACTGATGTTCGGCTATGCCAACACCCAAAGTCTTTTTGAGACCCTGCTGAAAAACCCTTTGTTTCAGGGACAGAAATCCCGCGATCTCGTGGCGCTCCAGCCGTTCATGAAGATGTTTGCCGCCCAGGGATTCACCGTGGTGGTCAACGACAGGGATCTGACGATACAGGTGTTTGAAGCCATTGACCGCAGTAAGCTCCAGGGGGAAACATACCTGACTTATAGCGAAAAATACGAAGGGAAACTTCTGGAACTCGCGAGCGAAAATTCCATCCTCTTCGCAGGGGGACACGATATGTACAAGGAGATCAAACGCATCGGGGAGATCTTTGGAAACGGCGCGAGCATCGATTCGACTATTTTCAACGGAATCCTGGAGGCACAGAAAGACAAGTACTTCGGGAAAGATATATCCCTCGATGCGGATGTTTATCCGCTGCTGAAGAATGAATACCTCATCACTGTGGAAAATAATTTTGAAACGCCCGTCATTTCCGTGTTCATGAATCTCTCCGACAAAAACGAGGACATGATCAGGGTGGAAAAACTGGTGAGCGCATTCATCAAAAAGCGCGCGATTTTCTCGCCTCAGATCAGGGAGGTAACACTTCCCGACGGTACCAAGGGACAGGAAATTGTCGCCAGCGCGGAAGACATCACCCGCGTTGACGCCCCGTACGATGGCCATAACGCCACGATGATAAAACTCGGGAACCTTCCATGGAGCATTAGTTATGCAGTACTCGACAACACCCTGCTGATCTCCACCAGCCCGGCGAACCTGAACGCCATGATAGACCGCAAAACGGGAAAAATGCCGAACAATCTGCGTGTTTCGGACAACTTCACCAGAACGGTGTTGCCAGCCATGCGCTCTGCCGACGAAATTTTCAACATCAAACTCGGGGCTCTGACCCCGGTGTTGGGACTGGACCAAAACCCCGCCGTCAAGCCGTATATTGAGGGCTTCAACAGCATGACGATGGCAAAAAACTTTTTCGATGACGGAATCTCGACTCTCTACGTCATCGACGTTTTATAAAAATATGAAAAAATCAAAAACTCTCCGTGATCTGCAAAAGCAGAACCTTTCTCCGATCGCTATCGGCGAGGTTAGAACCGAGCCGAAAAAAGCCGATCAAAAAAAGGAGGATGTTCTGGATCTTTCCATGATCGACCGTAGGAAAACAGTAGTGACCGGAGGCAACAAAAGGGTCATGGACATCGCCAAAAAGAGATCGGACGACGGCGGAAAAAGGGAAAAATACATGTTTATCGAGGTTCCAGACGGCCAGCCCAAAAAGCAGGAAAGGCTCACGGAGCTCATGAAGCTCGCGGCAGCCGGAACACTGATCCTTTTCCTGATCAACATCGTCAACATTTACCAGCGCGGCATCGTCATCAAAAACGACGTGATAGCAACCGCCTACAGCGGATACGACAACCTGGTACAGGCGGGGAACGAATCCAGGAATGCGCAGTTCAGCGAGGCCCAGAACTCATTCACCGCATCCACGAAAAATTTTGTCGACGCGCTGGCGTCATTGAGATTTTTGGAAACCAACCAGAGCGCTTTTTTTACCAGAGAAAAAACCGTGGAGTCGGCGCAGAACCTATTGGAAGCGGGGAAAAACATCAGCGAGGCCGGAGCTGATTTTGCCAAAGGCATTGTGCATCTGCAGGATCTGCCCGCACTTTTTCTGCAGAACAATTCCCTGGGGGAACTCAAAAAAACGAAGGCCGAACCGGTGGATGAATCCACAATCATTCCTGAAGATTCCCTGACGGACAAACTGGACCAGGATCTTGCGTTCCTGAACCATGCATCCGAAAAGATAGAAGCAGCAAGCCAAAATCTGGAACGCGTCAGCGAGGATGTATTGCCGGAACAGATGAAGTCCAAACTCGGCAAGGCCAGGGACGCCGTTGCAAAGCTTCAGGGCATTCTCAAAGAGACTCGGGAGAAAATTCCGGTCGTCATGAAAATGCTCGGCCAGCGGTACATGCACCGGTACCTGGTACTGCTCCAGAACGATGCTGAAGCCAGACCCACTGGTGGGTTTATCGGCAGTTACCTCATCGTTGATGTCAATGACGGATACATCACCAATACCGAGTTCCACGACATCTACGAGACGGACGGCCAGCTGAAGGAGGATATTCCCGCACCCGAAGACATCACCAAAATAACTAAAAACTGGCGCATGCGCGATTCAAATTACTCTCCCGACTTTGCCATCTCGGCCGAAAAAGCGGCTTGGTTCCTGCAAAAAGAGAAGGGTCCAAGCGTGGACAGCGTGATAGCTATAAACCAGAATTTTATTGCGTCTCTTTTTGACGTGACCGGCCCGGTCAGTCTGGAAGGGCTCAATGCACCGCTCACCAAAGAGAACTACCAGACGGTCATTTCCTACCTCGTCGAATCAAAACTCAGCGGGAACGAAGATCCCAAAAAGATCCTCCGCAGTTTTATTCCCGCTTTCCAAAAGAGACTCATGGCATCAAAAGATATGGGAAAGATTGTGAAACTTGCCATCGACGCCCTGAAAGAACGTGACATACTGTTGTACTCCCGGGACCAGGAAATCCAGAATCTTTTTGATGAAATCGGACTGAGTGGAAGGGTCATCAGGACGAAGCCGGACGAAGATTTCTTACAGGTCATTACCACCTCGATCGGCGGTAATAAAAGCGACCTGTACATTCGGCAGTCCATCACCCACACCACCCTGGTTTCCAAGGACGGAACCATGACCGATGAAGTCACCCTGAACCGCAAACACACCTGGACTTCCAAGGAACTGACCCACTGGAAAACAATGCTCAAGGAGTTCGGATACGATGATATTTCCAAGACGGTACAGTACATCCTGGGCAGCGGAAAAAATAAATCGTACATCAAATTCTACGTGCCCCGGGGCGCGACGCTGATGAATACTGCCGGTATTGAGAAAGATTCCGTGCTCATCCGTAACGACGACGAGATCGGAAAAAGTTATTTCATGTTTGAAATGGATCTTCCGGCAGGGGAGGAGCAGACGGTCACCATAAGCTATCGGCTTCCGGGAAAACTCGATACGGCGACCGCCGGAACATACCGATTTTTCGCTCAACGGCAGCCAGGAATCGTGCTAAGCACCTTGGAGAAGCACATTTTTGTGGCGCAGGGTTTGAAGTTCTATGAATTCTTCCCGGATGACCTCGGATTTCCGGAAAAAAACCACGCTGTCATGAAAACCGAGCTGGAAAATGACGTCTACATGGCCGCGTTGATCGGCGGAGAATAATCCTTCCGGGCAAAGAATCACATCATGCTGTAGTCGCGGCCGAAGCGCTTTTTCAATTCGTCCGAGGTCATGACGATCATCGTCGGTCTGCCGTGGGGGCAGGTATACGGCTGATCAATGGTCTGGAGTTTTTCAATAAGTGCGAGCTGTTCCTGACGCGCCAGCGGGTCTCCGAATTTCACCGCCGACCGGCACGCCAGGTAGGTGAGGGCCCTGGTGCTTTGCTCTTCGATCGTGCTGTTTTTTCCCTCCGCAAATTCATCAAGCAGGCCGGTGAAAGCCTTTTGGATATCTTTCTGTCCCAGGTGTGAAGGAACCGCATGGATCGAATACGTCTTGCCGCCGAAAGGCTCAATCTCAAAACCGAGTTTCTCGAAAATTTCCCGGTTCTCTTCGAACACGCCGATCTCTTTGGGTGAAAGTTCGATCTGAAAAGGGGACACGAGCGTTTGGGTAGTCAGACGTTTTTGGCTGAACTCGGTGAAAATTTCGGTATAACGGATTCTTTCATGGGCCGCGTGCTGGTCAACCAGAACCAGCGAACTTCCTTGTTGGCAGAGGATGTACGAGTTGTTGAGCTGTGCCAGCGCCATGATAGGGTCAAGATTTTTGCGCTCCTGGCCGGGCTCCTGGGTGGAGTAATCCGCCTCAGATGTATGAGCGGTAAAATCCGTGGTGAACTCCATGGTTTGCTGGAGCGTTTCAGCGGGATTCGTGGGCACAACGCCAGGCACCGCCGCAACTGCGGCCACGGAAACGGTCTCCGGGGAACTGGAACCGGCGGAACCGGGACCGGCCGTAAACGTTCCACTCATTTCCGGTGGAGCATCATGCAGCTTCAGCGGCTGGGCTTTGCGTTCGGCATAATAGTTTTCCGGGGCGTCGTGGGTAATATTCGGTGCCAGCACATAGGTTTCAAGCGCCTTTTTGCAGGCCTGGGTCGTGGCACTGAAAATTTCCCTTTCATCGCGGAAACGTACCTCCAGTTTGCGGGGGTGCACGTTCACATCCACCAACTGCGGATCAATCTCAAAATACAAAAAGAACACCGGATATTTTTCCTTGGGTAAGAGCGACGTGAAGCTTTGTTTTACCGCATAACCAAGGACGTGCGACTTCACCTCTCGGTGGTTGATGAACAAGTACTGAAAATTCCTGTTCGACCTGGCGATGAGCGGTTTGCCGATATATCCCTTCAGCTGGATCTGCGCGTGGCCGTAAAAAACAGGGATGAGATCATCGGAAATATTTTTCCCGAACACCGTCCGAATCCTGGTGAATTCATCCTCAACAGCGGGCAGGTCGAAAACAAGTTTGCCGTCATGCACCACTCGGAATGACACCTGGTGAAAGGTCAATGCGATGCCCGTTACGGTGTCCAGGACATGTTGGTACTCCGTCGAATCGTTTTTTAAATATTTTTTTCGTGCGGGTGTGTTGTAGAAAAGGTTCTGAACTTCAATCTGAGTTCCCTCGGGAACTCCGACCGGCTGGATTTTGGTGATCTTCCCCCCCTCCGCCATCACGATGGTACCCTCCATATCCCCGCGTTTTTTTGTCTGGAGCGTGACATAGGAAACGGAGGCAATGCTGGCGATGGCCTCACCGCGAAAACCGAGCGTCCGGATATTAAAAAGATCGTCGCTCGTCGTGATTTTGCTCGTTGCATGCGGTTCAAAAGCCATCACGGCATCGGAACGGTCCATGCCCGAACCGTCGTCGGTAATGCGGAGAAAACTGTCCCCGCCCCCGTTCACTTCGACGATAATTTTTTTTGCCCCGGCATCAAGAGCGTTTTCCACCAGCTCCTTGACCACGGAGGCGGGCCGTTCCACCACTTCACCGGCCGCGATCTGGTTGATAAGACTTTCCGGAAGTTGCTGAATCTGTCCCATAGCAAAAAAGATGAGGTGCCAAAGCAAACCTACCCCCGCTGAGGCACAACGGCAACTTGAAGGAAAAAGCTCAAGTTGAAGCTGAATAACGTTTATTGTACAATGATCATAATAATTTCTTTCCTTAACCTATGGACTCAAAAAAACCCCAGTACCGTGCGGTCAGAACGAAACTCGGTGAAATACTCAAAGAGACATGGAAAATCTATTCAAAACACTTTTTACTGTTCTGCGGGCTGTTTGTTCTTCCGGTTGTCCTTGGACTTGCGGTTCAAACGGGGATTATCGGCACCATCGGTATCAATGCGGTTGTCAGCGGCGGTAACGCCACGAGTATCAACATTCCTATGATCATCGGGGGCATGGTACTTGCGGCATTTCTTGGATGGATGATTCAGCTTTTCGGACTGAACACCACGCTCCGCGGTGCCTATTACGCCGATACTCAGGAAAAAATCCCCTTTGGTCAGGCTTTCAGCGAAGGTCTTCAAAAACTCGGAAAGTCCATGGGGCTCAGTATTCGGGTCTTCTTCTACACGGGGGTATGGATTATCGGAATTTTGGGAATACTGTTTGGGCTCACAATCCTTGCGAGCGTGATGGCTTTAAAAGATGGCAGTAATGGGTTTGTGAGCATGATGCAGCCGATTATGGGGTTGACCGGAATTTTGCCACTTGTAATGCTGGTGATAATAATCTT